>CAKSOB010000016.1 GCA_934476545.1 uncultured Eubacteriales bacterium
CCCTCTCGTCGGCAGCGTTCATGGTGCCGGTTATTTTTTTCTGATCTAAGCTCTGGGCTTTATATTTGAACTGTGCCATGAGGGCCTCCTGTAACCATTCGTTTTAGATGAAAAAGATAGATAAATACCAGTCAATCAACTGTTGACCGTAGGGCAAGCCGATTGCTATGCCCACGCATAAAAAGGGACCAAACGCAAAGTGGGATTTCCGTCCGGCTTTGCGGCGAATCAGCAGAAGGATGCCATAGAAACCGCCCAACAGAATGCCGATGGCGGTAGAAATCAGCGTGACCTTCCAACCGAGGAATAACCCGCAGGCTGCCATCAGCTTAATGTCACCGCCGCCGAATGCGCCGGAAATCAACAGCGCAAGAAGCAGCATCGGCACGCTGACGCACACAGCGCCAATCAGTCGGTCCACAATGGACACCCCCGGCATGGTGAAGTAAGAAATCACCGCCAAGGCAGCAATGGCAATGTGGCAGCCATCGGCAATCTCCATGGTGTCCCAGTCCAGCAGGGTCACTACCGCAAGCACCGCATAAAAGGCAAAGGCGGTGAGGGCGGCAAGGTACCAAGTTTGGGGAAATTGCCAAGCGCAGAACAGCGCCAGTCCTCCGCCGATGATTTCCACAATCGTGTCCCGAACAGGGATATGCGCCTTGCAGTAACGGCACTTGCCACGGAGAAACAGGTAGCTGAAAATGGGGAATAAATCCAGCGTACCCAGTTTATGGTGGCAAGAAGGACAAAAGGACGAGCCTTTCACAAAGGACAGCTTTTGGGGCAAGCGGTAGACGATTACGTTCAAGAAGGAGAACACGCACGCTCCGGTGAAAAACACCAAAATTCCTATGATAA
Source organism: uncultured Eubacteriales bacterium (assembly GCA_934476545.1). Lineage (GTDB taxonomy): Bacteria > Bacillota > Clostridia > Oscillospirales > Acutalibacteraceae > UMGS1071. The sequence continues at coordinate 862 of CAKSOB010000016.1, forward strand.
TTTCGCAAATAATAAGTGGCATAGCGTTCTCCTGTGATTGAAAAATAAGATGTTTTTTCGACAATTTTCATGGTTTAGGTCGAAAAAAAGCGGGGAAATCTTTGGTTTTGGGGCAGCGCCCATGCAAAATAAAAATAGGAATCCCATCCGGTGGGTTCACCGAATGAGATTCCCATTCTTCTTATGAATCTTTCGTTTGCCGAAAAGCCGGCAGAGATCTTACAGCACAAAAACTTGCTGCAAGCCATCCACCAGAACTTTCCCCCTTTGCACACGAATGCGATTCATGGTGGTGAGATATGTAGTTGTTTTTAATGGCACAACCGCCATTTTTCATTTAGGTTAATGAAACAGCATTTTATGGTAATTGCTTGATTTCCGCTCTTCCAAAACGACTACCAAGAATTACTCAACTATACGCTTACCTTTGTTAGGTTAAAATCACGGAGTATATGTTGCTGCTGCCGGTGTTTTTTGGGCTGTAACAGTCCAACCATCATCCATTGTCCATGTAACAGCATAGCTACCATCGAAGTAAGAGAATGCTACGATTTCTTTATACTTGGAAGTAGATTGCGTTGGAGCCTGTTGAGTTCCGCCTGTTCTTGTTACTGTATTCACAGCATAAGCAGCACTTGGAGTAGTAGTACCTGCAGTAGCAGCGTTTCCATTTGCAGGAGTAGAAACATTTACATCATTAATTTTAGTATAATTACCTGTGCCCGGAGCTTCTACTCCTGTATACTTACCTGCTTCGGAAGCAGCGTAGTCTGCTTGAATCTGTGTCAAAACTGTGGATGCGTTGGACTTTGCATTTGCTTGGTTTGCCTGACCGATATAGTTCATGAGCAGTGGAACCATAACGGCTGCCAGGATGAGGATGATTACGATAACAACAATCAGCTCAACCAGTGTGAAACCTTTTTTGCCGTTCTTACTCTTGTGGAGTCTTTGTGTTAATTTACCGACCATAGTATTTCCCCATTTCTCAAAGCGGAACAGCCGTAACCCAAGTCCGAAAAACTGATTTTTTCCGGAACGACCGGCGCTTTGTTTTGATAAAATTTTAGGAATCTTTCTCGTCTTCCTATGGGAATAAGTATATCCTTTCCTACAAAAAAAGTCAATGTTGTTTAGTGAAAAAAACGGAAAACTACCATTTTTTGACCACTCGACCAAATATGACTAAAATTTTTCATGTAATTTTATAATCCAATGGGTTTTTTGATATTTTTTTGACGATATAATTGGTTTTTCTTGCCAATTTTTATAAACTTTTGCCAATAAGTGTGACAAAATCCAACAGGAATTTATCAGAAACCCACTGGAATCTTCCCTGACTTTGCGGTTATCCCAAGGCGCAGTCGAGAATCATCATTACGCTGAATCCTACCGCAAAAAACACCGTGCCGATGTTGGAGTGCTTGCCCAAGGACATCTCGGGAATCAGCTCCTCTACCACCACATAAATCATAGCGCCGGCAGCAAAGCTGAGGAGATACGGCAGCGCCGGCACCACGAACTGTGCCGCCAAAAGGGTGAGTACCGCACCGATCGGCTCCACCACGCCGGAAAGCACGCCGCCCAAAAACGCCTTGGACTTTTTCATGCCCTCCGACCGCAAGGGCATGGAGATGATGGCGCCCTCGGGGAAATTTTGAATGGCAATGCCGATGGACAGCGCCAACGCCCCTGCCATGGTGATTTGTCCGCCGCCGGAAAGACTGCCGGCAAACACAACGCCAACCGCCATGCCCTCCGGAATGTTGTGGAGCGTTACCGCCAAAACCATCTTGGTGGTGCGCCGCAGTTGGCTCTTAAGACCTTCCGCCTCTTTGCTGTTACGATGTAAGTGGGGAATTATCCTGTCCAACAGCAGCAAGAACAAAATGCCGCCCCAGAATCCAAGCGCCGCCGGAAGAAAGAAAAATTTGCCCATGTCGGCAGACTGCTCCATTGCCGGAATCAGCAGGCTCCAAACGGATGCCGCCACCATAACCCCCGCCGCAAAGCCCGTTAAGGCTCGCTGAACGGAATCACTGAGGGAATGTTTCATAAAAAATACACATGCCGCCCCCAGTGTGGTGCCAAGAAACGGAATGAGAATGCCATTGAAAATTTCCACCAAAGAACCTCGCTTTCTGTCCTGTGTTTTAGTTAGCTTCCGCTAACTCACGAAGTCTATTATAGAACTAGGAAATTCGCTTGTCAAGCAGCAAAATCTTCTGCAAATCCTACCAAATCAGTATTGACAGAAGTTATCACATTTGTTATAGTAAAAGAAAGTTAGTCATAGCTAACTGTTTTTCCTCAAAGCTAACTATCAAAGCAAACTATTTTTTTCCTCTGGAGTTAGCGTATGCTAATCAACTGGTAAAATTTGTTCGCAATCATTCGTTCTTTTTTTGAAAGGAAGTGCCAATTTGAATCATAAGTTAAAAAAGACCACTGCCGCCATTCTGGCTGCTTTGATTTTGTCCTCGGCGGCAACCGGCGTGACCGCTGTCCTCTCCTCCACCCAAACTGTCGCCCACGCCGCCACGGCAGTACCGACCTTTACTGTGAAAACGCCTAGTACTTGGAATAAGTACTACACACTGGATTTCACTTACGCAAACTCTGCGTACATTGATGCTGTTTCCAAAATCACCGTAGGTGATACGGAGTTAAGCAAAGCGTCCGGTTCGTATTCCGTAACAGGAAATACCTACTATACCCGCTCAAGTGACGGTCAGCTGTGCATCTCCCCCGATGCAATCAAATCCGGTGATACTATTACAGTTACCGCAACAGGCCACGAGGAATTGGTTTTGAAAGTTTCCGGTTCCAGCGGAAGCTTCACCTTTGAAAAAGCAGCGTCCGGCAATACCGGCGGTGGCTCTGACAACACAGACGGCAGCGAAAATGGCTCCGGTGAAAATAACGGCAGCAGCGAAGCAAAGGATGCGCCGAGCTTTACTTCAACATTCGAAGATGGATTTTTGGGCAGTTACTATAACATAAGCTTTGGTTATTCTAACAGCGGATATATCAATGCAATTACAAAGATTTCTGTAAACGGTACAGCGTTAACTAAAGTAACTACAACATCTAGCCTTAAAAACAACACCTATTATCCATATGAAAGCGACGGTGCCTTACGCCTGTCCGATACTGCTGTGAAATCCGGCGATACAATCACCATTTCTGCAACCGAATATAAGGATTTGGTTTTAAAGGTTTCCGGTACAACCGGCAACCTAACCTTTGAAAAAGTGGAGTCCGGCAACAGTGGCGGTAGTGAAAGCGGTGGCGAAAGTGGCGGTTCCGGCGCTGGCGGAGAGGTTACTCCAACAAAGGACATTGCCTTTGCTGCAAAAATTGAGAGTCCCTATCAAATTCTTACGGTTGCCAATGATGCAAACTATGTAGGCAAAATTAAGGAAATTCGAGTAAACGGAACTGCCTGGACAAAAGCGGGGGCTAAAATTTCTGTATTCAATGAAAATTATTTCTGCGATACTGATTCCAATCAAATTTACTTCTATGGTTCCGCTCTGACAAACGGCGACATTGTAAAAATTGTCAGCGAGGGCTATGAGGACAAGCTGCTCCGTGTGACCAACAAAGACGGTACCTTCTCCGTTGCCGATTACCAGGGCGAAGAAGCCAACACCATGCAGCTGCACGTTCGCTTGGTTGGCTCCTTTGAGGCTGCCATTCTCGATCAACAGAAATACGATGGCATCAGCGGCGCAAGTAATTCTGCTTCTACCAACAAAAACAGTAATGTTGTTGTGCAGGCTGCCCTGATGGAAGGGGATGCCGAACCAACCGAGGATGATTGGGTATTGCTGAAGGATTTGGGGCTGTCTGTAAATAAAGAGAAAACCTCCGTCCAAATTGTAAATGCAGACGGAGAATCCAACAGCGGCATGGTGGGTTTCTATTCCTCCTATGACAGCTCCCTGACTTTGCAGGGCATTCCAACCACAGTAGGAACCTATAACATTAGCATCACCTACACCGATAAGCAAGGCAGAACCGCTACCAGTAATACCTTGCCCTTCAAGGTTTATGACCCAGAGCAAACCACGCTTGCAGACCGACTGACTTATGATAACTGCACCAAAACTGCAGACGGCAAGTATATGTGGGACATGGAGCCGTGGGTTATTACCAAGTTCACTAACAACGACCAAACCTTTACTGTTCCGGAAAAAGTGAAAGCATGGTACGGCTCTCACACCAGCGGAACCTACGGTGAACTGGGCTACGCCGTGGATGAAGGTGCCGCTACCACGCAAACTCTGGTGATTCCTTCCGGCTGTAATCTTACCATCGTGAACACAAAGATTCTGAGCAGTGTGAAAATTGTTGTTGAGAATGGCGGTACTTTAGTGCTACGGGATTCTGTTGCATACGGACAGATTGAAGTCCAAAACGGCGGCACCTTCTCCATGAACTATGACAATTATAGTGGTAAATTCTTAACCGGCGCTTCTCTTTGCGGACAACTGATCCTCAAAGACGGCGCAACACTGAGCAGTTCTCTCATCTATTCCAACACCAACTTCTTGTCAGACGGAAAAAATGCTCGCCACAACGTAGATCCTGTTGTTTTGGCGGAAGGAAATGTAACCGTAACCGGACAGGTATTTATCCGAGGCGATGAAGCCCCGACCGGTACAGATGCTTCTACCGGAAAAAGCTACTCCGGTCAGCCTGCTCTGAAGGTGCAGAACGGAACCTTAACCCTTGCAGATAACGCAACTCTCGCTACTTATGGCGGTGGTCGAATCGCAACCACTTCTGTTGGCGGAGCTGCAATTTTACTGGACAACGGCACCATCATCGGTAGCGGAAAGCTCATTGCCGTAGGCGGCAGTGGATTCTTTGATAACGGCGGAACTGCCGTAACCGGCAACGGTAGAATCTCCGTCACCGACGCATATTTAGAAGGTGGTAGAACTACCAATAAAAACGCAGCTCCCGGCGCAGCAATGGAGTCCACCGTTACACTGGCAAATACCACCAACCGCAATTTGATTAACGGAAAAGTGGCAACCACAAGCGATAACATGACTGCCGATACCTACTGGTATGATGTCACGACTGCTCCGGATTTAGACTTGTATCCGGTAGAGAAGAATGCGCCGGGCGATAACAACGGTAATAATGGTGGTTCCGGCAACAGTGGAAACTCCGGCAACACCAATCATTCCGGTAACTCTGGTACTTCCGGCGATACCATCACCAGCAACACCACAACCAATCCGGAAACCGGCACCACTACCGAAACCACCACGGTTGCTCGCCCTAATGGCACTTCCTCCGAAATCACCACTACCGTAAAGCCTGCGGAGGAAACCAAGACCGAGCAAGTTATCGAAAAGGACGCTTCCGGTCAGGTAACAAAGGAAACAACCACCACTTCTTCCACAAAGGAAAACGATCAGTCCAAAACCATTGTAGAGAAGAAAATAACGGAAAACTCCATTGGCGCCTCTATTCAGCAGACCACCACAACGGTCACCAATGCTTCCGGCGATACAAAGTCTATTACCGAGGAATACGCCATTGAGAATATCGGAAACAAAACAGACGCTGTTCTAACCATTGAAAAATCCGGCACCGGCAAAGCGAAAAATGTTGTGGCGGCCGTAGAAAAGACCGGCGTAACCAAGGGCGCTGCCGTACAGGCAACCATTACCAACAAGGTTGTTTCTCAGTTGACAGAAGCTGCCGGCGACCACGCCGACGCAATGAAGATTCAAATAAATGTAACGGACGAAAACGGAAACCCGAAGTACAATGTTACTGTGGATCGCTCTGCCTTGCAGCCAAACACTTCCCTGACCATCTATAAAGAAACCAAAACCGGAGAACTGGTTATGGTGAACGAGAACGCCTACTCCGTCGATAAAAACGGTAATTTGAAGTTGCTGATTCGCAGCAACAACAACTTCCACCTGCTTTCAGCAGAGCAAAACAAGCAGGAAGAAGCTCGCATTAAAGCAACAATTGCACCGACTTCTTCTAAAAAGACCATGCGTGAAAACACCTCTGTTCGCTTCACGCTACAAAACACCTTAAGCAAAGCAAATGTGGAAACCATCACCTATTCCACCTCTAATGCTGCTGTTGCAACGGTAGATAAAGACGGTAACATTATCGCACAAAAATCCGGTCCTGCTACCATCTATGCAACCGTTCATCTGAAAAACGGCTCCACCAAAACCGTTTCCATGCAGATTACCGTAAAATAACTTTATTTTACCACAACAAAAAAGCCTTCTCGCATCGCAATCGGTGCGCAGAAGGCTTTTCCTATTTCTTTAGAGGTTTGTTTTACTCAATTTAACTTGGTTAGTTCTTTGGATTTTTGATTGCTGCCTGTGCAGCTGCCAAACGAGCTACCGGCACACGGAACGGTGAGCAGGAAACGTAGTTCAGACCTACCTTATGGCAGAACTCTACGGAAGTCGGGTCGCCGCCATGCTCACCGCAAACACCCAGAATCAAATCCGGACGGGTCTTTCTGCCCAACTCGGCAGCCATCTGTACCAGTTTGCCAACGCCGTTTTGGTCAAGACGGGAAAATGGATCGGATTCGTAAATCTTGCTGTTGTAGTAGTAATCCAAGAACTTGCCTGCATCATCACGGCTGAAGCCGAAGGTCATCTGGGTCAAGTCATTGGTGCCAAAGCTGAAGAATTCTGCTTCTTCTGCAATCTCATCGGCTGTCAGCGCTGCTCTTGGAATTTCAATCATGGTACCGACCATGTAGCGCAGGTCAGCGCCTTCCTCGGCAATGATTCTGTCCGCCACAGCGGTTACAACATCTTTAACGTACTTAAATTCTTTTACATCACCAACCAGTGGAATCATGATTTCCGGAACGATGTTGTAGGTTGGATGCTCTTTATTTACATTGATTGCAGCACGGATAACAGCAGCTGTCTGCATCTCTGCAATTTCCGGATAGGAAACGGACAGACGGCAACCACGGTGGCCCATCATTGGGTTGAACTCATGGAGTGTAGCAATGACATCTTTCAGTTCATGGACGGTTACGTTCATATCCTGTGCCAGCTCTACAATATCCTCTTCCTTGGTTGGGAGGAACTCATGGAGCGGTGGATCCAAGAACCGAATGGTAACCGGACGACCCTCCATTACGTTAAAGATACCCTCAAAGTCGCTCTGCTGGTATGGCAGGATGCGGGCCAATGCCTTCTTCCGCTCTTCGGCATCCTTAGAGAGAATCATCTCACGAACTGCCTTGATTCGTTCCGGATCAAAGAACATATGCTCTGTACGGCAAAGACCGATTCCCTGTGCGCCAAATTTCTTTGCTTGCGCAGCATCACGAGGATTGTCCGCATTGGTGTAAACATCCAGGGTGCGAGCAGCGTCTGCCCACTCCATAAAGCGACCAAAGTCACCGGAGATGGAAGCCTCTACGGTTGGAACGGCTTCGCCATAGATGTTGCCGGTGGAACCGTCGATGGAGATGTAGTCCCCCTCCTTCACAACGATGCCTTCCAGTGTAAACTCTTTCTTGTCATAGTCTACCACAATGTCACCGCAGCCGGATACACAACAGGTGCCCATGCCTCTGGCAACAACGGCAGCGTGAGAGGTCATACCGCCGCGAACGGTAAGAATACCCTCTGCTGCGTCCATGCCCTCAATGTCCTCCGGAGAAGTTTCCAGGCGAACCAGTACCACCTTTTCACCGTTGGCTTTCCACTGCTTTGCATCTTCGGCTGTGAATACAACACGACCGCAAGCAGCACCCGGAGAAGCAGCCAAGCCTTTACCGATTGGCTCTGCACGGTTCAAAGCGGCAGCGGCAAACTGTGGATGCAGCAAGGAGTCAAGCTGCTTTGGGTCTACACGGAGGATGGCTTCCTCTTTGGTAATCATACCTTCGTCTACCAAATCTACTGCAATTTTCAAAGCAGCAGCGGCAGTTCTCTTACCATTTCTGGTCTGAAGCATATACAGCTTACCGTTTTCAATGGTAAACTCCATATCCTGCATATCCCGGTAATGATTCTCCAGTTTGTTTGCAATCTCTACAAACTGCTCGTATACTTCCGGCATGGTTTCATGGAGGGAAGCAATGGGCATTGGGGTGCGGATACCGGCTACAACGTCTTCGCCTTGTGCGTTGAACAGATACTCACCGTACAGCTTCTTTTCGCCGGTGGATGGGTCACGGGTGAAGGCTACGCCGGTACCGGAATTATCACCGGAGTTACCGAATACCATAGACTGCACGTTAACCGCAGTACCCCAGCTATATGGAATCTCATTCATGCGGCGATAAACGTTTGCTCTTGGATTATCCCAAGAACGGAATACCGCTTTGATTGCTTCCATCAACTGTACCTTTGGATCTTGCGGGAAATCCTCTCCCTTTTCTTCCTTGTAGAATGCCTTAAAGCGAGCAATCAGATCCTTCATGTCATCGGCATCCAGCTCGGTATCCAGCTCTACGCCTCTTTCTGCCTTCTTGATGTCGATAATCTCCTCAAACCGCTTTTTGGACAGTTCCATTACAACGTCGGAGAACATCTGAATAAACCGGCGATAGGAATCATATGCAAATCGAGGATTGTTGGTAAATTTTGCAAAGCCTTCTACGACAGTATCGTTTAAACCCAGATTGAGAATGGTGTCCATCATGCCGGGCATAGATGCTCTTGCGCCGGAACGAACGGAAACCAACAGCGGATTTTCTACATCACCGAATTTCTTTCCGCAAATTTCCTCCATCTTTGCCAGATATTCGTAAATCTCTGCTTCGATGTCCGCATTGATCTGGCGACTGTCCTCATAATACTTGGTACAGGCCTCTGTGGAAATGGTAAATCCCTGTGGAACCGGCATTCCCAAGTTGGTCATTTCTGCAAGGTTTGCACCTTTGCCGCCCAACAGTTCCCGCATGGAACCATTTCCTTCAGAAAATAGATAAACATATTTGTGCCCCATTGACATTACCTCCTAAATTTTAAAAAGCTGGTAATTCTGTTCTTCTTGTGATTTCTATCATCTCGCAGGGTAAATTATAGCAAACTTTTAAGATAATTTCCATATTACAAGAGCAAGAAAATGCATTTTTTATGGAACTTTTTCCAAACAAGTTTGTAAAATCTCCTCCTGTCTGATTTTTTATCACAAATTTTTAAATATCTCTTGCAAAACACTCCGGTTATTGAGATAATATAAATAGTTATGTGCATTTGCATTGACTAAAAAATCGCAAGGATGGAATGTATCATGCAAAATGATTCTTCAACATGCGCTATTATCCTAGCTGCCGGAGAAGGCAAGCGGATGAAATCTAATCATCCGAAGGTGCTTTCCAATGTTCTGTTCAAGCCCATGCTTCGCTGGGTAACGGATGCGGTCAAGGATGGAGGCATTCGTGAGGTTTGCGTTGTGACCGGATACAAACACCAAGAGGTAGAGGAATACCTTCAAATCGTTGGACGTGAAACACCGGAATTGCACCTGCAAACCGCACTGCAAACCGAACGAAAAGGTACTGCCCATGCCGTCATGATGGCTGAGGCGTTCCTGCGAGCGCACAGCGGCGGGCATGTGTTGATTTTAAACGGCGATGCACCGTTTCTCTCCTCGGAAATTATCCAAGCGTCCTTTGCGCTCCACCGGGAGCAAAACAATGCCGTTACGGTAATTGCCGCCACGGTAGACAATCCCTCTGGCTACGGTCGAATTGTTCGGGAGAACACAACCGGACAACTCTGCGCCATTGTGGAAGAAAAGGACGCCGACTCCAAAACCAAAGCGATTCATGAAGTAAATTCGGGAGCCTACTGGTTTTCTGTTGACAAGCTGCTCTCGGTTTTACATAAAATTTCAAACGACAACGCGCAGGGTGAATATTACTTGCCCGATGCGCTCAAGCTGTTACTGAAAGAAGGCTATCCGGCAAATGCGTTTGTTTCCGATGACAGCAATGCGATCTTGGGTGCCAATGACTGCTTGCAGTTAGGCGAACTCAACACCATTGCTCGAACCAAAATTTTAGATGAGCTGATGGCAAACGGCACGGAGATTCCCTGCCGGGATGGCGTAATCATCGGTCCGGACGTTACAATCGGAACACACGTTATGATTTTGCCCTCCACCATTTTAAGGGGAACTACTAAGGTGGGCAACGGCTGTACCGTTGGTCCAAATACACTACTAACCAACGCAGTCCTTTCAGACCAAATCACAGCGTCATTCTTTTCCGGCGAGCATTGTACGGTTACAACGTCACCGCCGCCTTTTACAACTGTTAACCCGCAGAACTCTGCAAAATCATAAACTAGAATCTTTTACGGAAATTTTTAGGGGGATTTTTCAAAATGCAAAGTAATCACAATCAATTTCATGGCAAGGATATTAAAATTTTCGCAGCAAACGCCACACAAGACATGGCAAAGCAAATTGCGGAGTGCCTTGGTCTTGATCTAGGCAAGTCCAATGTAACTTGCTTTAGCGACGGCGAGATTTCCGTTTCCGTACTGGAGTCTGTTCGTGGCTCCGATTGTTTCATTGTCCAGTCTACCTGCGCTCCGGTTAATGATAACCTGATGGAGCTGCTGCTGATGACAGACGCTTTTAAGCGTGCCAGTGCTGCTCGTATCACCGCTGTTATTCCATACTTCGGCTACGCGCGTCAGGACAGAAAGGCAAAGGCAAGAGATCCGATCTCCGCAAAGCTGGTTGCTGACCTGATCACCGTTTCCGGCGCAGACCGTGTTCTGAGCATGGATCTGCACGTTCCGCAGCTTCAGGGCTTCTTTGACATTCCGGTAGACCACCTGTTGGGCGCACCGCTGCTGGCTTCTTACTTTAAGAAGAAAATTGAGGATGCCGGTGAGGACGTAAACGATTACGTTGTTGTTTCTCCGGACTTGGGTTCCGTTACCCGTGCCCGCAGCTTTGCTTCTAAGATCGGCTGCTCACTGGCAATCGTTGACAAGCGTCGTCAAAAGGCAAACGTATCCGAGGTTATGAACATCATCGGTGATGTTCGTGGCAAGAAGGTAATCTTGGTAGACGACATGATCGACACCGCAGGAACTCTGTGCAACTCCGCTGCTGCAATTCTGGAAAAGGGCGGCGCTCTGGAAGTTCGCGCTTGTGCAACACACGGCGTATTATCCGGTCCTGCCATCGAGCGTCTGACTGCTTCTCCAATCAAGGAAGTCGTTCTGCTGGATACCATTCCGCTGGCTCCTGAGAAGCAAATCGACAAAATCACCGTTCTTCCGGTGGCTCCTGTTTTTGCAGAAGCAATCGGTCGTATTTACACAGACAAGCCGGTTTCCTCCATGTTCGAGGGTTAATCGCTTCATAAAATCAAACTTACAGGCGGGATGGGCAACTATCCCGCCCTTTTGAGGTGTTTCTATGTTTCATCTGTTTCAAAAATCCACTCCTGCCGCAGCTCCGGTAGAATATTTAATTGTCGGCTTGGGAAACCCCGGTCGTCAATATGAGTCCACCCGTCACAACGCCGGCTTTATTGTATTGGATACATTAGCGGAAAAACTGAATGTATCCATTGACCGTGTGAAATTTAAAGGACTTTCCTGCACGGCTGTATTAGAGGGCAAGGGCGTACTGCTCTTAAAGCCTTCCACCTATATGAATCTCAGCGGAGAATCCGTTCGGGAAGCCATGCAATTCTATAAAATTCCGCCGGAAAAAACCATCATTGTTTATGATGATATTTCCTTAGAGCCGGGCAAGCTGCGCATCCGCAAAAAAGGAAGCGACGGCGGACACAACGGCATGAAGAATATTATTTATCTCATGGGAAAAGATACGTTTCCACGCATTAAAATGGGCGTTGGCGCAAAACCGAATCCCGGTTGGAATCTGGCAGACTGGGTGCTGTCCAAGTTCACCCAAAAAGAAGGAGAAGCCTTGGAAGCTGCTGCCGACAACGCTTGCGAAGCCTTGCGCCTGATGGTACAGGGCAAAGAGCAGGAAGCTATGAACAAGTATAATTCTTAAAGTACAACCCGCAACCCTACCGTAGAATGGAGTCGCTATGAATTTTCTGCTGCAACAATTACCCACGCTTCCCCCGTTTCAATCATTGGATCAAGCCGTTAAATCCGGCGCTGTGCCGGCTGCTGTTACCGGTGTATCCGGTATTCACAAGGCGGTGCTGTCTGCCGGACTACTGTGTCATAACGAAGCCACCCATCCCTATTTATTGCTTCTTTGCGGAGAGGAAGCCGAAGCCCAACGGTTGGAGGAGGACTTGACCGCTCTTGGGATTCCTTCTCTGTTTTATCCTGCCAGAGATTTCAATTTTCGGGATATGGACGGTGTTTCCAGAGAATATGAACATCAGAGATTGCGAACGCTATCCAGACTGTTGAGCGGTGATTGTCGATGTGTCATCGCCTGCATTGACGGCGCCCTGCAATACACCCTCCCTCCGGAGGAATTGGCGCAGCGCACTCGAAAGCTCACAACCGGTGATGAAGTTTCCATGAACACGGTTATGGAAACGCTGCTTCGGTGTGGCTATGAGCGGGCGGAACAAATTGACGGAACAGGACAATTCTCCTTCCGTGGCGGCATTCTGGACTTTTTTCCACCGGACAGCAAAACGCCTGTTCGATTGGAATTTTGGGGTGACACCATTGATACCATCTCCGACTTTGATTTAATTACCCAACGGCGAATCGAACCAAGGGAAACCGTTTGGCTCTCCCCCGCCACCGAGGTACTCATTGATCACCCTGCGGAATTGGCAGAAAAAATTCGCCATCACAGCGCCACGCTTCGAGGAAAACAAGCGCCAAAAGCAAAGGAACATCTTTCCGCTTGTGCGGAAAAACTGGAACAGAACCTTCGTCTTTCCTGTGCCGATACGTTTCTCACCATGATCTATGAAAAGCCTGCTACATTGTTGGACTATTTCCCAAAGGGGCAGTCCCTTGTTATCCTTTCTGATGAACAAAAGCAACGGGAACGGCTGCGAAATAACCAATGGCAATGGAGCGAGGATTGCAAGGCGCTGTTGGAAGAGGGCATTTTGTGTCGAGGATTGACCGAGTTTTCCAAAGACTGGACCTATGCTCTCTCCGAAGCAGAGCAACGAACCCCCATTTTTATGGAGGCATTCAGTCGTGGCTCTTGCGCCTTACCCTTAAAGACGCTCATCAACATCAATGCTCGGCAGCTTTCTCCTTGGAGCGGCAGCGTCACTCTGCTTTGTGAAGATTTACAAAGTATGTTGGCGGTCAAATCTCGTTGTGTGGTGCTGTCCGGAAATGAAAAGGCTGCCAAAAACTTGGCTGCCGACCTGCAAAACAAGGGACTTCCCGCCCACTATGAGGAATCCCCCACACAGTTATTGCCCGGAACGGTTACGGTCACACCGGGCGTTTTGTCTGCCGGACTGGAATTTCCTGAGGGCAAGCTGTCGGTCATTACCTACAAGCACGCACCGCAGGTAACGGTTCCAAAAAAGGTCAAAAAATCAAAGCACACCCAAGAGCTTTACAGCTTATCCGACCTTACCCCCGGCGATTATGTGGTACACGCCATTCATGGTGTGGGTATTTTCCAAGGAATCCATAAAATTGAAATGCAGGGCATCACGAAGGACTACATCAAAGTACAGTATGCCAAAAAAGATACCCTGTACGTTCCGGTCACCCAGTTGGACTTGGTTGCAAAATACATTGGTCCACGGGAAGATGCTCTCGTAAAGCTGAATAAATTAGGTTCTAACGATTGGCAAAAATCCAAGTCCAAGGTGCGTGCCGCTGTAAAAGATATGGCGAAAGAGTTAATCAAGCTGTACGCCGCCAGAATGAATGCCAAAGGTCATGCCTTTGCTGCCGACAGCGACTATCAACGGGATTTTGAATCCCACTTTCCTTATGAAGAAACCAACGACCAACTCCGCTGTATTCAAGAAATTAAGGCAGACATGGAGCAAACCGCACCGATGGACCGGTTACTGTGCGGTGACGTAGGCTTCGGAAAAACAGAGGTTGCTTTGCGAGCCGCCTTTAAATGCGTCAGTGATTCTATGCAGTGCGCCATTCTGGTTCCTACTACCATTTTGGCGTGGCAGCATTATCAAACGCTCTGCAAGCGCATGGAGGACTTTCCCGTTACCATCGAACTGCTTTCTCGGTTTCGCACCCCAAAACAACAAGCAGAAATCATTAAGCGGTTAGAGCGAGGCGAAGTGGATATTGTAGTGGGCACCCATCGTTTGGTATCTAAGGATGTAAAATTTCGCCGATTGGGATTGGTCATCATCGATGAGGAACAGCGGTTCGGCGTGGCACAAAAAGAAAAGCTGAAATCCATGTGCGAAAACATCGACGTATTAACGCTCTCCGCTACCCCGATTCCCCGCACCTTAAACATGGCGCTGTCCGGGATTCGAGATATGTCCATCATTGAAGAAGCTCCGCAAGACCGACATCCGGTACAGACCTATGTGTTGGAATACGACAAGAGTATTCTTTGCGATGCCATTCGGAAAGAGCTGCGGCGAGGCGGACAGGTATACTATCTCCACAATAACGTGGAAACCATTGAAGCCACCGCTGCCGCTCTGCAAGAAGCTATTCCGGAAGCCACTTTTGGCGTTGCCCACGGCAAGATGAACGAAGCACAGCTATCTGAGGTTTGGCGCAAATTATTGGAGCAGGAGATTGATGTGTTGGTTTGCACCACCATTATCGAAACCGGTGTGGATATTCCCAATGCCAATACGCTGATTATCGAAAATGCCGACCGCATGGGACTTTCTCAGCTTCATCAAATTCGAGGTCGAGTGGGACGCTCTTCCCGGCGTGCCTATGCCTATCTTACCTTCCATCGAAATAAAGTGCTGTCAGAAATTGCACAAAAGCGCTTGACCGCCATTCGAGAATTTACGGAATTCGGCTCCGGTTTTAAAATTGCCATGCGAGATTTGGAGATTCGTGGTGCCGGCAATATTTTGGGCGGCGAACAACACGGACATATGGAATCCGTTGGTTATGATATGTATTTAAAGCTGTTGGGCGAAGCCATTCAGTTGGAAAAAGGACAACCGGTACAAATGGCAGATGAGGAGTGCTTAGTTGATGTGCAGATGGAAGCACACATTCCGGAGTGGTATATTGAAAGCCTGACCCAACGGTTGGAAATTTATCGCCGTATTGCCGATATTCGCAATGAAGAGGATGCGCTGGATGTCACCGATGAACTGACCGACCGGTTTGGTAAAGTACCGGAATCGGTAAAGGGATTGATCGAAGTAGCTCTGCTGCGAAATATGGCTGCCGCTCTCCATATTTTGGAAGTAAAACAGCAAGGAGATGCGCTGCTGCTCTACCCTGCCGAGGTAGATTTAAGCCAAGTGGAAAAACTGGTGAAGGTGCTGCACGGTCGAGTGATGCTCAGTACCGGTGCAAAGTCCTTTATTCGTGTACGGATGCGAAAGGACAGCAAGCCGTTGGATTATCTCCGAGAGCTGCTCACCATTTTACAGAGCGAGCCTGTGGGAGCTCCTTCCAAACTACAATAAAAAAACGCCCCACCGGGAGCGTTTCTCAAGAATCGTCGGAATGTTTCCGGCGATTTTTTATGTTATTTTTCCGCAACGGCTTTCAGTGCGGCTGCTTTCAAGTCCACAATCATCTGATGTCTGTCCTCTGCCTTAAAGACACTGGTTCCTGCCACACAGCAATCTACACCTGCTTTTGCAGAAGGTACAATGGTTTCCAGATTGATTCCGCCGTCTACCTGTACGATCAGCTCCGGCTTTTTTTCTTTCAACGCCTGTACCTTCGGCATCATGTCTGCCATAAAGCTCTGTCCGCCAAAGCCCGGCTCTACGGTCATTACCAACACCATATACAGCTTGTCCAAGTACGGATATACCGATTCGATTGGGGTGTTGGGCTTTACTGCCAGCGCCGGCTTGGCGCCGCCTGCCACAATGGCATCAATGGTGCCGTCAATATCCTCTTCCGCTTCCACATGGAACGAAATAATATCTGCGCCTGCTTTTAAGAAATCACCAATGTACCGTTTTGGGTTTTGAATCATCAAATGCACATCAAACGGTTGATTGGAAAATCCTCGTACCATCTTAATAACCGGCGCACCGAAGGTGATGTTCGGTACAAACAATCCATCCATTACGTCCAGATGAATCCAGTCTGCTCCTGCTGTTGTAATATCCTCAATTTCTGTGCCGAGCTTTGCAAAATCCGCTGATAAAACAGATGGTGCTATCCACATTGTAATTCCCTCCAAATTGATTGTTCCTTTTTATTGTATCGCAGGACCGCACAAGAAGCAACCTGCAATCTTTTGCTCTTTTTCCAAAAAATAGAAAAGCACCCCTATGGAGCGCTTTTCTGCTCAAATCTTGTTTACGCTCTGCGAAATACTTTCTTTGGCATTCCGCAAACAGGACAAACCCAATCCTCCGGTAAATCCTCAAAAGCAACGTTGGAAGCAACGTAATGATAGCCGCAAACCGTACAAATAAACTTCTCTCCGGCAAAATCATTTTCCGGCTGCTTTGGCGGCTCGTAAGTAGGGGCATTCTTCGGTGCAGCACCCTTAATCACCTTATGATAGTAATCATAGGTCATGGGAACACCGTGAATTTTTTCACTGCCGGCAATGACTTCCGCTAAGTAAACCGTATGGGTTTCGGTTTCCATCTGGTCTTTTACCTTGCACAAAAACCAACAGCAGCAATCCTCTTTGATAACCGGAACACCCTCTGCCAATACTTTATGCTGCACATTTTTCAATTTATCGGAATCTTTTCCGGAGCTATACCCCAATGCGCCGATAACGGTTCCTGCAGTATCTTCCGATAAAACCGATACCGTAAACAATCCGTTTTTCTCAATGCAGTCATGACTGTAATTCTCTCGGTTCATGCTCAAAGCAATCTGTTTCGGCTCCGAAGTAATCTGAAAAACTGTATTTACAATGCAGGCGGAAAGCTTTGTTCCGTCTGTTACACCAATTGCATACAGTCCATAGGACAACGTCCGCATGATCTTAGCATCCATAAGCGCCATCTCCTTTTCTGCTTTTGATTTTATCATACCATATCTATGTCGATTTTACAAACAAAGATTTCCTATTTTTTGATTTTTTCCCAGTATGCTTTAAAGGCCTGTTCATTTTTATTATCGCCGTATTCATAATAAACCCGATCTTTTAGCACATCCGGTAAATACTGCTGCTGCACCCAATGGTGATCAAAGTCGTGGGCATACAGATAATGCTGCCCCTTCCTCTTTTGGTCTGCTCCATCATAGTGCATATTTTGCAGTTGACGAGGAACCGGACCGATATTGCCTTGCTGAACATCGGATACTGCTTCATTGATAGCTCGATATGCCGAATTGGACTTGGGCGCAGTGCTGACCAAAACGACCGCATCCGCCAAAGGAATCCGAGCCTCCGGCAGTCCCACTTGCATTGCAATGTCCACAGCCGATTTGACAATGGGCAAAATCTGCGGCCAAGCCAATCCCACATCCTCACAGGCGCACACCAACAGCCGACGGCAAGCAGACGGCAAATCTCCTGCCTCCAACAATCTTGCCAAATAGTGCAGCGCCGCATCCGGATCGGAACCACGCATGGATTTTTGATATGCAGAAACAATATCGTAATGCTCGTCACCCGTTCGACTGTATCGCATGGCGCTTTTCTCGGTAATTCCTTGTACGGCATGCAGTGTGATTTTATCGTCAGTCTTGCTGCCGCTCAAAGATAATGCACTCAGCTCCACCGTATTGATCGCCTTTCGCACATCCCCGCCGCAAGAGGCAGCAATCCACTCCAATACGCCGTCCTCCAGCTGCAAGGTCATATCCCGCTCTTTTCCCACAACTTCAAAGGCACGAACAACCGCTCTTTCAATTTCTTCCGGCGGAACTTCTTTAAACTCAAAGACGGTACACCGGCTTAAAATCGCATTGTATACATAAAAGTAAGGGTTTTCCGTTGTGGAGGCAATCAGTGTAATCTGCCCTTTTTCAATAAACTCCAATAAGGTTTGCTGTTGCTTTTTATTGAGATATTGAATCTCATCCAGATACAGCACCACACCGTTGATGCCTTCTAAGGTATCCAAACTGTCGTAGATTTCCCGAATATCTGCCGTAGAAGCAGTGGTGCCGTTGAGTTTATACAGCTTCTTATTGGTTTGTTTGGCGATCATGGATGCCAGCGTGGTTTTTCCCACACCGGGAGGACCGTAGAAAATCAGGTTGGGAATCTCACCGGAATCAATAATACCTCGCAGGGGTTCGCCCGGCGCTAACAAGTGTTTTTGCCCCACAATTTCGTCGATTGTTTGGGGACGCAGCCGATCTGCTAAAGGAGCCGCCATGGTGCCACCGCCTTTCTCCATAAATTTTTCGAGAAAATCTGGCAGACATTTCTGCCTGCCAGTTCTCTGTTTTGTTCGATTTTAAGGTTTATGCGTACAGTGGGTGACGCGCGCAGATGTCATTTACCATGCCACGAATCTTCTCTACACTGTTATCGAAGTCGTTAATTGCCAGAGCAATGCACTCTGCCAAAATGTCCATATCCTCCACAGTCAGACCACGAGTGGTAACTGCCGGAGTACCCAAACGAACACCACTGGTCACAAATGGGCTGCGCTGCTCATTTGGAACGGTGTTCTTGTTTGCGGTGATATATACTTCATCCAGACGGCGCTCCAACTCTTTACCGGTCAGCTCGCTACCGCTGAGATCAATCAGCATCAGGTGGTTATCGGTACCTCCGGATACCAGATTTACACCACGCTTGGTCAAGCCATTTGCCAATGCCTGTGCGTTCTCAACTACACGCTTGCCATACTCCTTGAACTCCGGCTTCAAAGCCTCGCCCAAACAAACAGCCTTTGCTGCGATTACATGCATTAGCGGACCGCCCTGGATGCCCGGGAAGATTGCCTTGTCGATTGCCTTTGCCAAGGACTCTCTGCACAAAATCAGACCGCCTCTTGGGCCACGCAGCGTCTTATGTGTGGTGGTGGTTACAACATCGGCATAAGGAACCGGATTTGGATGTACACCTGCTGCAACCAGACCTGCAATGTGTGCCATATCTACCATGAAGTATGCGCCAACCTCGTCGGCGATCTCACGGAACTTTGCAAAATCAATCACTCTTGCATAAGCACTGGCACCGGCAACGATCAGCTTTGGCTTGCACTCTCTTGCAATCTCTGCTAGCTTATCGTAGTCAATGGTATGGGTTACAGGGCCTACGCCATACTCTACAAAGTTGTAGTAGCTGCCGGACATATTTACCGGAGAGCCGTGGGTCAAGTGACCGCCTTCGGACAGGTTCATGCCCATAACGGTATCGCCCGGCTTAATCAGCGCAAAATAAACTGCCATGTTTGCCTGTGCGCCGGAGTGTGGCTGCACGTTGGCGTGTTCTGCACCAAACAGTTCGCAAGCACGCTTTCTTGCAATTTCTTCTACAACGTCTACATGCTCGCAGCCACCATAGTAACGCTTGCCCGGATAACCCTCGGCATATTTATTGGTCAATACGCTGCCCATTGCTGCCATAACAGCCGGAGATACGATATTTTCAGAAGCAATCAGTTCCAAGTTCCGACGCTGACGCTTCAGCTCATCGTTCATCGCATTGCCTACTTCAGGGTCATATTCGGTTACAAAACCAATGGTGTCTACCAAATCTTTATACATTTTAGACTCTCCCATCTTTTTACATGATATTATCTGATACTATTATTATACACTACCTTCGAGCAAAAAGGCAACCATCTACGGCGATTGTTTTTGCGCTTTGTGATAAACACACGCAATCCCGCTTCTTTTTTTCTTTTTTTAGCGGAACCATAGGAAATCTGTCAAAACTGTGGTACAATACGGTGGGAGGGATACTGCATGACGAAAAAGCAACGTGCTTTGGCTGCGGTTGAAGCATTAAAACAAGAATATCCGGACGCCACCTGTTCGTTGACATACAGCAATCCATTGGAGTTATTGATTGCCACCCGTCTGTCTGCCCAATGTACCGACGCTCGTGTGAACTTGGTCACCCCTGCCTTGTTTGCACGATTTCCAACCTTAGAGGATTACATTCACGGCAGTGAAGCAGAAATTGCAGAGTTGATTCGTTCCTGTGGACTGTATAAAACAAAGGCACGGGATATTTACGCCATGTGTCATGTATTAAAGGAAGAATACGATGGCGTGATTCCCGATACCGTGGAAGAATTGACAAAGCTGCCGGGTGTTGGTCGAAAAACAGCCAACTTGATTGTGGGCGATATTTTCCACAAACCGGCGGTAGTAACGGATACCCACTGCATTCGCATTACCAACAAGCTGGGATTGACCGACAGTAAGGTTCCGTTAAAGGTAGAGAAAGATCTCCGTGCAATTTTGCCGCCGGAGGAATCCAATGATTTTTGTCACCGTTTGGTGCTGCATGGACGGGCGGTTTGCGATGCGCGCAACCCAAAATGTGACATTTGCTGTATGCGTTCTTGCTGCAAAACAGCACTTTCTGAAGAAAAAAAGAAAAAAGATAAAAAAGTTTAAAAAAATAGTTGACTTTTCTAAATAGATAGGATATAATATAGAAGTTGTCAGCTGCGGGAGCATAGCTCAGCTGGGAGAGCATCTGCCTTACAAGCAGAGGGTCACAGGT
>CAKSOB010000017.1 GCA_934476545.1 uncultured Eubacteriales bacterium
ATACATAACTGTACCTTGATAACTTAATAAATTTTTGTTCAATGGGCTTAGTTAAGCCCATGATATAGTTGTTTCGGTGTCAATCAGGTAATCGTTCTTTCACCTCCTGTTGAACCAGTAAATGGTTGCTTCAAATGAAGTCTGTTCCCCTGATATGTGGAAGTTAGCTTCAAATCGGCTGGCTGTTTGCTTAAGTACATAGACGACCATTTAGCAGTGTGGTTCTGCATCTGTCCATCTTAAGCTGGATTTTTATATACGAGGGTGTCGATGCTCTATGATCATGGATTTTACCAAGCCGATTGAACACTTTAATCTGCAACAAAATTTGTGCGTTTAGTCTTTTGACTACTGAAAGACATCGCTTATACTGTCCGGCAAAGCAGGTTCCATCTGCTTGCTGATAAGCTACGTCCTACTCATTTTTAAAAATTTGGTCGACAGAGCTTAGTCGGTCGTTTTTTTGTTTTAGTTCCCTTACCATCACACCACCGGACTTCTTGAGAACTCTCGCTTACAGGTTGCATTAGTATAACATATTTTAAAGAGGTTTGCACGGATTTCGTAGTAGCTTCTTGCGAATCGGAATAAAATATTGTAAAATAAAGAAAAATTCATAAAGAATGGAGAATTCGTATGTTGTTTCTGTACTATCCTAAATGCTCAACGTGTATCAAAGCAAAAAAATGGTTGGAATCTCACGACTTTTCCGCAGAGATTCGAGATTTGACAACCGATACGCCATCCGTAGAAGAGCTATCTCGTTGGTATCAAGCAAGCGGGTTGCCGTTGAAAAAGTTTTTCAACACCTCCGGTCAGGTCTACAAGGCAATGGAATTAAAGGACAAATTACCGCAGCTTTCGGAGGAAGAGCAACTTGCACTGTTGGCTTCTAACGGAATGTTAATCAAGCGCCCGATTTTGGTAACAGAGCATGCGGTATTGGTTGGATTTAAAGAAGCGGACTGGGAAGCAGCGTTGTTACGGTAACGAACCTTAACAAAATTGGTATTGTTCGGTTGCTTTTAAACAATACAGGACTGTGCTATCATGGAATTATCCGGTAGACAGGAGGCGCAAAAAATGAATCTTTATCTCTCTGAAAATCTGAGAATCCTACGGCAGCAACACGGATATACTTTGGAGCAACTTGGAGAAATCATTGATGTTTCCAGACAAACCATTGCCAAGTGGGAAATGGCAGAAACACTGCCCGATGTAGTTCATTGCGTAAGGTTATCCACCTTATTTCAAGTAACATTGGATCAGTTTGTAACAATGCCAATCCAACAATTAAACCAAGGAGAATCAGCCAATGACGACAGCGGTCGTGTTCTTGGTGTAATTGGTGTAGGAGAAGACGGACAGATACGGATTCCCGATTCGGTGCTTCAATTGTTTGAGATTCGGACGGGAGAAAAAGTATTGCTTCTTGCAGACAAACAACAAGGGATTGCGCTTGTAAAATGCAGCCAATTTGAATAAGGAGGTACCGAACAATGGAAACAAGATTTGTGAGAATTTCGTACAACAACAATCCTATCCTCAGTGCAGAAACAGAGGAACATCGAAAAGTGATTGAAGACCAAGCAAAAGAGGGCTTTCGCTATGCAGGCTATTTCCCTGTAAAATTAGGTCCCAGCGGAAAGGCAATTATAGCAGACTTGGTTTTTCAAAAGTAACGGCATCCGTCTTATTGCAGAGTGATTTTCTGTGATACGGAAGTTTTCCTATATCTACAAAGTTTAAATAGATTCGTTGTGGCAAAGCCTAAAAATAAAAAAGAGGAATCGAGGTAATTTGTGATGAACTTACTTTTTATTGACGGCTGTATCAGCAACCACAACCCTTCTCGAACACGCATTTTGTGTGATTATTATTTACAGCAGTGTGAGCAGTTGGGATGGAAGATTCAGCGGGTAGACCTTGCTGCGTTATCTTTAAAACCATTCAATGGACATACCTTGGCAGAGCGGAGACAAGCTGTCATGGAACAGCGATTTGAGGAACAATCCATTTGCTTGTCCCGTCAATTTCAGCAGGCAGATCGAATTGTAATTGGCGCACCCTATTGGGATCTTTCCTTCCCTGCTGCGGTGCGAACGTATATTGAGCAAATCATGACGGTTGGTATTACGTTTCGATATACTGCAAGCGGCCCGGAAGGGCTTTGTAAGGCTGATCAGCTTGTGTGGATTACCACCTCCGGTGGTCTGATTCAAGGAGAAAATTTGGGGCTTTCTTATCTTCGTGGCATTGCCCAAATGATAGGAATTCCGGAAACGGAGTTTTTCTCAGCCCAGGGGCTAGACATTTCCGGAGCAGATATTTTCGCAAGACTTGCAGAAGCAAAAGAAAAAATAAAGGAAGCATTCTCTCCTTTCGAAAGGCAGTGACAAGTTATGGAGTTCAAACGCAGCCCCCTATTTCGGGGAATTCCTCCGGAGGGGATTTCCGCTTGTTTACAGTGCAGTGACAGTAAAACAACCACGTATCAAAAGGGAGAAATTTTATTTCATACAGGAGACACGCCACAGTATTTATTCCTTCTTCTGGAAGGATGTATTGCAATTTGTCGGGACAGCTCCGGCGGTGAGCGCACGATGATCAATGTGTTTCAGCAGTCGGGACAGCTATTTGGGGAGGTTTTTCTCTTTTTGCAGGATCAGCCGTATCCTTGTTACGGAGTTGCAGAACAGACCAGTAAAGTGATGGAGATTCCCAAAATGTTTTTCTACAAGCCATGCGGAAAATCCTGTGATTATCACACCCGGTTGATTCAGAACACCCTTTCTTTATTGGCATCTAAAGCGTATTTTCTAAATCAAAAAGTTCGGTTGCTCTCCTTCCCTACTTTACGGCAAAAAATAATTGCATACCTTCTTCAGCAAGAGCAAGCAAACCAAATGATTACACTGCCCATGAATCGGGAGCAGCTTGCGGGATATTTAGGTGTTACCCGCCCGTCTTTATCACGAGAATTGATGAAGATGCAAAAAGAATCATTAATTAAAATTGAAGGACGAACGGTTACGATCTTACAGCCGGAACAGTTGCAGCAATTTTTATAATTGGAATATTTTTTCGCAAAATTATTTAAAAATTCTTTCATTTCGTAACAAATGTTACGGAATCTAAAAAGCATTTATGGTACCATTCAGTTATCACAATCATTCAAGAAAACGGAGGAATAGAAGATGGATCATAAAATGTTTTGTTATCAATGTCAAGAAACTGCCGGCTGCTCTGGTTGCACAATGGTAGGTGTTTGCGGAAAACAACCGAAAACTGCCGGCTTGCAGGATTTGCTGATTTATGTTACAAAAGGACTTTCTCAAATTACGACCTTACTTCGTGCAGAAGGAACTCACATTGACTCGTCAGTGGATCAACTGATTCACACTAATTTGTTTATCACCATTACCAATGCAAACTTTGACGATGATGCCATTGCAGATGCAATCCGAAAGACACTGGCAGTTCGGTCAGAGTTGGCTGCACAAGCATCTGACAATTCTATCCTTTCTGATGCCGCTACATGGGCATCGGATGACCTTGCGGAAATGATGGAGAAAGCAAAATCAGTAGGCGTATTGTCCACAGAAAATGAGGACATTCGCAGTTTGCGAGAGCTGATTACCTACGGACTGAAGGGTATGGCAGCTTATTTGAAGCACGCCTCCGCACTGAAAGAAAGCAATCCGGAAATTGACGCTTTTTTGCAACGCGCGCTTGCAGAAACACTGAATGATACTCTCACTGCCGATGATTTGATTGCGTTGTCTATGGAAACCGGTAAGTATGGTGTGGGTGCTATGGCTTTGTTGGATCATGCAAATACAACCGCTTTTGGCAATCCGGAGATTACCGAAGTGCAGCTTGGCGTAAGAAATAACCCGGCAATTTTGATTTCCGGCCATGACTTAGCAGATTTAGAAGCACTGTTAGAACAAACTGCCGGAACCGGTGTAGATGTGTACACCCACTGTGAAATGCTGCCGGCACACTACTATCCGGCATTTAAAAAGTATCCTCATTTTGTGGGCAACTACGGAAATGCTTGGTGGAAGCAAAAGGAAGAATTTGAAGCATTCAACGGTCCGATTCTCTTCACCACAAACTGCATTGTTCCTCCAAAAGGAAGCTATCAAGAGCGTGTTTACACGACCGGTGCCACAGGTTATCCCGGCTGCCACCACATTCCTGAGAATCCCAATGGTGGGCCGAAGGATTTCTCCCCTATTATTGCACACGCCAAACAATGTAAAGCGCCGACCGAATTGGAATCCGGTTCGATTGTAGGTGGCTTTGCCCACAATCAGGTGTTGGCATTGGCAGATAAAATTGTAGATGCAGTGAAGTCCGGTGCGATTAAAAAGTTTGTGGTGATGGCGGGCTGTGATGGTCGTCAGAAGTCCAGAAATTACTACACCGATTTTGCAGAGGCTTTGCCGAAGGATGCCGTCATTTTGACTGCCGGCTGTGCAAAGTACAAGTACAATAAGCTCAACTTGGGTGACATTGGTGGGATTCCAAGAGTACTGGATGCGGGGCAGTGCAACGACTCCTACTCCTTGGCAGTCATTGCGCTGAAGCTGAAAGAGGTCTTTGGGTTGGAGGACATCAACGATCTCCCGATCGTATACAACATTGCTTGGTATGAGCAAAAGGCTTGTATCGTTTTATTGGCACTGCTCTACTTGGGCGTGAAGAATATCCACTTGGGACCAACCCTTCCGGCATTCCTTTCCCCTAATGTGACAAACGTATTGGTAGAACAATTTGGGATCGGTGGTATTTCCACCGTAGAAGAGGACATGAATTTGTTCTTTGGTGAATAAAATAGGTTAAAAACGACCGTTCTTCCGTAATGGAGGAACGGTCGTTTTTGACAGGGGTTATTTATAAAGAGTCCATACGCAAAAGATCAGAGATCATAATACCGATCAAATTCGGCAGGAGTTGGGATTTTAGAGATAGCGTCGTTTTCCTTGCGCTTTTTCTCAATCCAAATATCAATCAGGCGTTGTGGGAATACACCGCCGGCAGTCAGATAGTCGTGGTCAGCCTCCAGTGCATCCAATGCTTCTTCCAAGCTCTTTGGCAGAGATTGAATCTTTGCTTTTTCTTCGTCGGACAAGGTATACAGGTTGAAGTCAAACGGCCCCCAGCCATTGGCTGCCGGATCAATTTTGTTCTTAATGCCGTCCAAGCCTGCCATCAGGATTGCAGCATAAGCGTAGTATGGATTGCAGGTAGCATCCGGGTTGCGGATTTCAAAACGCTTTGTATCCGGAGATTTTGCATATGCCGGAATACGGATAACGGCACTGCGATTTGCTGTTGCGTAGCCAATGGTAACCGGTGCTTCAAAACCGGGAACCAAACGTTTAAAGGAGTTGGTAGATGGGTTTGTGAATGCGCACAGAGAACGAACGTGTTTGAGCAGACCGCCGATGAACCAGTGTGCCATTTCACTCAAACCGGAGTAGCCGTTTTCATCGTAGAATAACGGCTTTCCATCTTTTTTCAGCAGCATATGAACGTGCATACCGCTGCCTGCTTCTCCGTCAATTGGTTTTGGCATAAAGGTAGCAGTTTTTCCCTCAGCTACGGCAGAGTTCTTTACGATGTACTTCATAATCATTGTCTTGTCTGCCATATCGGTCATGGAGCCAAGCTCTACCTCTACTTCTAACTGACCCGGTCCGCCCACTTCATGGTGATGATATTTTACATCAATGCCCCAATCATTCATGGTCAGACACATTTTACTGCGCAGATCATAGGTAATATCTTGCGGTGCGGAAGCGTGGTAGCCACCCTTATGTTTTACTTGGTAGCCGTTGTTTGGACGATCGGTTACGCCGCTGTTCCAACAGGCTTGTGCAGTGTCCACACGGAAAGACTGCTCCTGAGGACTGGTAACGTAGCTGACTTGGTCCAGTAAATAGAATTCAAATTCCGGTCCGATAATCATTTCGTCTGCAATGTTTTCTTCCCGCATATAGGCTTCTGCACGGAGTGCAACATTGCGTGGATATTGGTCAAACGGACGATTTTCCGGCTGATCGATAATGCAAACATCACCGGTCATGGACAGTGTTTTTACAGACACAAATGGATCGATTTGTGCGGAACCGATGTTTGGAATAAACACCATGTCACTTTTTTCAATTGGTGCAAATCCGTAGTTGGAACCGTCAAAGCCAATGCCGTACTTCATGGTATTGTCGTTAAACCGCTCATACGGAATGGTCAGGTGACGCCAACGTCCGTCGATGTCCACCATTTTAAAGTCAATCATTTTAATGTCATTGTTTTTGCAGAACTCCTGCACGTCCTTTACTGTTTTCAGCATTGAGAACCCTCCCAATAGAATGTTTTTGGAATTGTGTTTCAAGATCCTTTTTTCCAAATGGATTTTCGGAAACTCACTTAATCATAATAGCACAAGATATCTCATCTTTCAAGATTTTAAAGGATTTTTTTGTAAATATTTCCCAATGTTTTTTCGTGAAGATTTCCCAAATTTATGAAAATAGAGGTTATTCTATACAATGGTTATAGGTTTATGATACAATGAGAAAAAAGGAGGCGCATAAATGGAACAGATACAGTTGCCGGAATCTATGAAGATTGTGTTAAATCGACTGGAACAATACGGATTTGAAGCATTTGTTGTAGGGGGATGTGTACGGGATGCTTTGCTGCACCGCCCCTGCTCCGATTGGGACGTAACAACAAACGCATTGCCGGAAGAAATTTCGGAGGTATTTTCGGAGTATCCTCAGGCAGATGTGGGAAAGCAACACGGTACAGTTGTGGTGGTGATTGCAGGGGAACCGATTGAAATTACCACTTATCGGATTGAGGGAGCATATCAAGACCATCGTCATCCTTCATCGGTTTCCTTTACCTCCTGTTTGGAGGAGGATTTGGCACGGCGGGATTTTACGATCAATGCCATGGCATATCATCCCAAAACAGGAATCATAGATCCTTTTTTTGGCAAGCGAGATTTGCAGAAACAGCAAATTCGAGCGGTGGGACAAGCAGAACAGCGGTTCCAAGAGGATGCTCTGCGGATTTTACGAGGACTTCGCTTCGCAGCACAGCTTACGTTTTCTATCGAAGAAGATACGCAGACAGCAATGCGAAATCAGCAAGTGTTATTGGACTACCTTTCCAAAGAGCGTATTTGCGCAGAAGTATCTAAACTGCTTTGCGCTCCGAATTGTGTTTCGGTTTTGAGAGAAAACGCAGAAATTTTCTTTCAGATTTTACCGGAACTGCGCCCCATGCAAGGATTTCAGCAAAACACCCCATATCATTGCTTTGATGTTTGGGAACATACGCTTCATGCACTGGAAGCAACGCCATTAGATCTTATATTACGGTTAACGATGCTGCTCCATGATAGCGGAAAGCCTCATACTTATGTGGAGGATGAAAAAGGTGTGGGACATTTCCCCGGACACGCAAAAGTCAGTGTGCAGATTGCGGAAGCGATTTTATCTCGATTGCATTTTGATAAAAAAACTACGGAACGTGTTTGTCTTTTGGTAACCCATCATGACCTTGTAATGCAACAAGAAGAACGATGGGTAAAACGCCAATTAAACCGGTTTGGAGAGGAAGTGTTCTTTCAATTATTGACGGTTCATCGCAGCGATGCGGCGGGACAGTCTGCCATTTGCAGACCTCGATTTGCAGAGTATGACCGTTGTGAGGCAATTGCCCGAGAAATAATTGCACAGCAGCAGTGCTTCCAACTGCGAGATTTGGCAGTGACGGGAACGGATTTAATTGCATTAGGAATCCCACAAGGCAAACAGATTGGAGCAATTTTAGAACAGCTTTTGCAAAACGTCATGGACGGTACTTGCGCTAATGAAAAAGAATCCCTTCTCGCACTGGCAGAACAATTAAAAGAAACAAAATAAAAAAAGCACAGAGCGTAACAAATGCACTCTGTGTTTTTTGTTGCGCTATCGTTAAGAAAGAATGAAGTCTAGTCTTCCATATCTGGCGCATCACATAATAATTGAATTACTCTGCCTGTTAAATTAAAATTCCGTTGCAGTGGTCGATCTCATGCTGAATCACTTGGGCGGCAAGGTCGGAAAAGGTTCCTTTTTGCGGTTGAAAATTTTGGTCGAAATAGGTCACGTCAATCGTTGTGAATCGTCGTGTGGCTTTGGTGCCTGTGTGGGATAAACAGCCTTCTTCGGTTTCATAAACACCACCGTATTGTTTGGTAATAACCGGATTGACCATAACCAAACAGGTGTCCTGCAGACGCACCACAATGATTCGTTTTAACACACCGATCATATTGGCAGCCATACCAATACAGTGCGCCTGATGGTACGTTACGGTATCCATTAAATCCGTTGCAACAGCAAGGTCTTCTTTCCCTGCCGGTTTGGATTTTTGCGATAATAACATTGGGTCGGTTACAATTGGTCGAATCATGCAATCCCTCCTCTGCCCTGCTGTTGTTTCTTCTATATTTTATTATACTAAATTTTAAAGAGTTCTGCAAGTAATCGTGTGGCACAAAAAGGGACAACACACCATAGAATAAAGCAGGGAATCTTCCCAATACATACAGAAAGGAGCTTTGATATGACGATGCAGGATACTCCAATGGAATGGATGCCGGAACAATGCGGACGGGAGCGAAGTCTCTTACCAAAGGATCCGGTTGTGGCGATGGCATACGTTCCCTTTCAGCAATTTTCTGCCCGTAATTTGTATGGCGCAGAAAAGGGGTTGGAACAAGGAACCTTATTTCCGGAGTTAGACAAACCGTTTTCAGGATGGCCGGGTGATTGGAAATGAAAGAGCAAGAAAAATTGATGCGGCAGATTTCTGCCTATGGGTTTGCGGCTTGGGAACTGCATATCTTTTTGGATACACACCCGGATAATTGCGATGCTGCAAAAAAATTGGAAGAAGCGCAGGCAAAACAAAAAGCATTGGTGCAGCAATATGAAGCAAAATACGGACCAATTAACGAAACCAGTCACACTGCCAATCGATGGGCATGGGTTTCCGGTCCGTGGCCATGGGAACAGGAGGCGAATGAATAATGTGGATTTATGAAAAGAAGTTACAGTATCCGGTAAATATTAAAGAACCCAATGCGGCGCTTGCAAAAATTATCATTACGCAATACGGAGGTGCCTATGGCAGTTAAATATTATTTTATCAGCGTGCGTTACACACACCATCACCCTCGAGGATGGTACCGTATCCTTGTCTGTGTCAGTATCGGCTTTTTGGGGTTTCTCTAAAAACCGGTGTGTTTCTTTATGTTGTATGTGTTCCCATATTTTCTGAATAATCTTCCAATGACAATTTGCTGATAGTTTGCATCATATGATGGACAAACTCCTCCCATTCTTCTTGAGAGATATGGCGTGTTACAGTACCATCTCGATTTACAGAAAAACATAGGGCTTCACAGTCACCATCCTTTTTGTAAAGCTCAGCTTGCCAACCTTGCAAGTCTATTTTCATAGGAATCCCTCCTCTTCCCCATGCTATGCTTTGGATGGATTGTCCTATGTAAATTTAGGCAATTTTTCAAGTATTAGCGGGATTCTGTGATTTTTTAAAACGACCAAAAAAATATCCACTCTTTTTCTGTTCCTGCAGAATAGAGCGGATATGGCACAAAATACAATTTATTTTCATGAATATTAAATTGCTGTTCTCCCATAAAATTAAGAGGGGTATTTTCAATCGGAGGGATTTTTATGATGAAAACAGCAGCGGCATATGTTCGTGTTTCGACCGATCATCAAACGGAGCTTTCACCGGATAGTCAAATAAAACAAATTTATAATTATGCAAAATCACATCATTTAATAGTGCCGCCGGAATTTATTTTTTCCGATGAAGGCATCAGCGGAAAGCATACCAAAAATCGAGAAGCGTTTAATCAGATGATTGCTATGGCAAAAACAACGCCGAAACCCTTTGATGTTATCTTGGTGTGGAAGTTTAGTCGATTTGCTCGCAATCGAGAAGACAGCATTCTCTATAAGTCCATGCTGCGAAAACAACTGGGAATTGAGGTAGTTTCCATTACAGAACCCATAGGCAATGACAAAATGGCTGTTTTGATGGAAGCGCTGATTGAAGCCATGGACGAATATTATAGCATCAATTTGGCAGAAGAAGTGAAGCGTGGCATGAAAGAGAAAGTCACCCGAGGAAATCCGGTGTCGATTGCCCCTTTTGGTTATAAAATGCAAAAGGGATGCTATGTGATTGATTCGGGAAAAGCTGCGATTGTTCGTATGATTTTTGAAGATTACACCAATGGAAAAGGGTGCCGAGAAATTGCCGAAAAGCTCAATTTGATGGGTATTCCTTCTGCAAAAGGGAATCTTTTTGAAACTAGAACAATTGCATATATTTTAAATAATCCTGTCTACATTGGGAAAATTCGATGGAACCCCAAAGGAGTTACTCAACGAAATTTTCAAGACCCCTCTCTCATGATAGTGAATGGTAGTCACAAGCCGATTATAAAAAAAACACTATGGGATAAAGCACAGGTAATTCTTGCACACCATAAATTGATTTATGGCAACCATACTCGCAGAAAACCGGTTCCAAAATTTATGCTGCAAGGGTTGGTGCGCTGCTCTAATTGCGGCGCTACGCTGTGCCATTCCGTTAACGATTCTGTTCAATGCCATAAATACGCCTCGGGACAGTGCCATGTGTCCCACAGTATCAAAATTTCAAAACTGAACGATGTGGTTCTTCGGTTATTGGAGATTTCTTTTGGGAACGCCACTTTTGCATGGACTCCTTCCCCTACCGAAACTTCCTCAAAAACACGAGTGTTATTGGATCGTCAAATTACTGTTGAACAGGCAAAAATTTCTCGCATAAAAGAGGCGTACACCGCTGGGATTGATACATTGGAGGAATACAAATTAAACAAATCCTCTGCGGAACATACCCTTATGAAATTGAATCAACTGCGGGAATCCGTTGTGATGCAACCGGTTGATACTACTCCCAAGCAACAATCCATCTTAGACATTATAAAATCCCCATCTGTTTCCAATAAGGAAAAGAACGATTTGCTGCGAGAGGTGATTGACCATATCGTATTTCATCGAAAAGACAATCGTTTGAAAATTGTATACCGTTCGTAAGAATATAAGGTGACAAGCGTTATTTAAAAGGAACTTAGTGGATTTTCCATAGCTGTTGTTTTAACCAATCAGCAGGCAATGGAAATCTCTTTTGATCTTCTGCTACCCATTTCACATCATATGTTTGTTCTTGAACTGCATCCATAATTTTCTCAAACAGCTTGTCATCTACACATAGATGTCTCCAAATGTGACAAGTATTTTCCATGTTTTCTTTTCTCGGATAAGCATTCCAGAAAGATAGGAACATTTCCTCATCCAGTGATTCTGTTTCCGGATCAAAAGGAAGTGTCTTTGCGTTGTTTCCTCGAGAAGTGTTCTTTTGCATTAGCTTGTAGGCGTTCCAATGGGCGATTGCCAAACATTCATTGGAAAGAAGGAAGATCAGCTTTGCTGCTGCCAATTCTTCTACATCTTTCTCTGTAGATCTTGTTGCAGTTAGAACATCATTCGGAGAGGAAATGATTCCATCGTTATCGGCTCTCATCAAAAGATGAAAATATAAATTTTGTGCATCCTTCGTCATAGCAATAAATTGCTCGTTTTCTGTTACAAAATTCCCAAATATTCTTAGTACGTTCATATTATACCATGTCCTTTCATTGTGAAAATAAAAAAGGAGATCACCGCACGGCAATCTCCCCAAATGGCATAAAATAACAACAGTATAAAACAATCCCCCTGAGACAGGGAATCGTGCAACTGGCTGTCATGTCCAAAGTGGAGGTAGACCCTATAGCTTTGCGTCACTGCCTTTCGGCAGGTTTGCCATATAAAGTTTTTGATTTATCGATATTATAGCGAAAGAGCCCTCCACTGTCAATATTTTCCATGAAATTTTTTTGAATTTTTTCAAATTAGGATATTTTGTAGTGCTTCTATTTTTTCTAACCACGCAAATCTGTGCAAAAACAACCTATTTAACAGCCTTGTGGAGGTCCGCATGGAGAATTAGGAGCCTCATTACGCTATTTAAGCCAACGGTATACGATGCCTTATCCGGAGGTAAAAGCCATATTAACAGATATCGGAACGGAAGAATTAGCACATAAATGATGGATATTAGCAAAGTCGAAAAAGAAAAAATAGGATAACTACTAGAAATTTCGTCCCGAATATATTGACATACGTATTTATACGTGTTATAATATATTTAAGCTAAGAAAAGAGGAAAACGTTATGCCGATGACAGCCAAACAAATGATACGGTACTTGCAGCAAAACGGATTTGAAATTGTAGGTCAAAGAGGTTCTCATGTGAAACTGAGAAATGATAATACCAATACACAAGTGATCGTCCCGAACCACGCAAAAGACCTGAAAAAAGGGTTAGAACAAGAAATTTTGAAGCAAGCAGGGTTAAAATAACCCATGTTGTTAGGAGGAAATCATATGACGAAATTATTCTATCCGGCAATTTTTCACATTGCGGAGGAAGGCGGCTACTGGATCACCTTCCCTGACTTTCCAGGCTGCATGACACAAGGCGATGATATGAGCGAGGCTTATGAGATGGCAATGGATGCACTGGGATTGGAATTATCGGAATTGATTGAAAACAAAATGGAACTCCCTTCCCCATCTGAACCTCAAACGATTGCAGCGGAAGACGGCGTTCTTGTGGTGGTAGAATTCGACTGCCAAGCATATCAGAAAAGAACCAGTTCCAAATCCATCAAGAAAACCTTAACCATTCCGGAATGGTTAAATGAAGCAGCGGAAAAAGAAAACATCAACTTCTCTCAACTTCTGCAAAAGGCGTTAAAAGAGCAGCTGCATATCAGTCGATAAAAACTTGAAAAGATATCTAACAGATCCATTTAGATTCCCCTTAAAAAGGTAAAAGGCTGAGCGAATGCTCAGCCCGGTCCCCAATACGAAGTATCAGGCAACACTGTTATAGTTATTATATTCCACATCTCGGTAAAAATGCAATATGTAAAAATTTAAAGTTTTTTATATATTTTTGTGAATCATTTTGCTATTTTTCTTAACTCGCTTCTCACAAATACAAAAAACGGGCAGGGAACACATCCCCGCCCGCTTTCTTTTTATCTATTCATCTTTATGTTTGTTTGTCAGCTGTTTGTAAATCTGATTGCAGTACACACTTGCACCGGCACATAAAATGCCTTGTGTAGCGGCAGTGAAAAGTGCCATGAGTACGCTCTGCCAGCCTGTCAGCGGATTTACCGCCAACACATAAGCGATAGACAAGCCTACGCCTGCCGCACCCAGCACAAGCGGGATAAAGCGATCAGGCATAGCCGTCTTTTTTAGTCCTACACCGATGAAATACAGCGCCGGAATGAGAACCAGCAGTTCCGGCTGAATATAATTTGTAATCTGCTCCATATGTACCCTCCTATCTTAAAATCTGCGCCAAAATGGCGGCGACGATACCGGCAGCCGCTGCGCCGATGACGGCGGCCACCAGCTTGTCCCACCACCCTTTCGGACGGTCGGAAACCTTTTTCACCTCGGTTTTGATTTCTTCCATGTCCTTCACCACACCGTCCACCTTGGTGCTGACGGTCGCCATAGCGGTTGCCAGCTCGTGTACATCGCTGACCTCTTTTTCCAGCATGTCCAACCGCTTGTGGGCGGATTTTGCGCTGTCATAGGCTTGTTGTGCCAAAACGTCATGCTCCACTTTCTCACCTACTTCTTTGTTGCCAGCTTTTTGAAAAGCGTTTCAGGGCTGCTGTGCTTCATCAGGAAAGCAATTGTACCATCACTGAAGCCGAAACGCTTCTGCACTTTGTCTTTCAGTTCTTTCGATACGCTGACAGTCGGCTTTTTCAGCGCATCCAGTTCTTTTTGCACCATCTTTTTAAAGCGATCCCAGCCCATATCAAGGGTGCGGTGGGGGCAGTATTTGTCCATGTAGTCTTGGTGCTTTGTCACCTTATTCAGACCCCAGCCACGTTCTTTGAGCAGCTGGGCGATAAACTTCGCCGCCAGTTTTTCAGCCTTGATAAAGCGTTCCCCACCGGATTTAGAATAGCAAATCTCCACCGCAATGCCCTCTCGGTTGCCTTTGCCGTTACCGTCCCCTGCGTGCCAAGCGTTGCGATTCAGTGGAATACCTTGTACAACTTCCTTGTCGTCGATTGCGAAGTGGAAGCTGCATTCGGCATTGTTAGAAATCATATATGCGATTTCGTCACTGGCGGAAGCGTCATTGTAGGTGTTATGTACCACAATTCGGGTAGGCTGCATTGTGTACGGGCACTTGATATTGTACTTGCTTGGACTTACTAGTTTTTTCACAACTTTAATTGCCATCGTCATTCACCTCCAGTGGATCGGGCAGATTGTTATCTTCGCCCTTGCCGTACTCTATAGTCTGTACGTCTTTTTCTTTCATAGTGGGTACCTCCCTACTCATTAAGATTCTTTCTTCGGCAGCATAGCAGTTAGCTCCATGTACTGTTCTTCGGTCAGTTTGCCCGCAGCAAAAAAGATGTCAATTTTTTCTGCAATCCCATCCGTTTGCCCTCTTTCAATCATTCTTTTTAAAGTACGATACAGCATATTTTTACTCCTTTCACTCAGCAATCCCCAGCTCCAGTAGCGTAAGGCGATACTCATAGTCTACCACCATCGCATCGGTGTCTGCGGTAACTGCATTCAAGTTGTTTAGTGTTTCTCCGGAATCGACAAATTCCAGTTCTATCGTTTCAACGCCGTCTAGGTCAGGTCTGCCGGCTAGGTGATACGGCGTGTTACCGTAGCAGATGCCTGTTGCGTGTGCCTCATCTGTCAGGTTGAAACATCCATTCTCTACTCTGCGAATCCAAACAGGATGTTCCGTGTAAAATGACAAGTCCGCTATTTTTACTTTATACACCTTCTGCACCTCCCACTACAAAGCACGGAGAAATCGCTCCACCGTACCAGTAAGTAAGCGTGTTACGTTCTCCGTTAGTACCTACAACAAAACCATAACTGTCGTCGGTATCGCCGTAGCTGTTGCCACCGCAATCTCTACACCAACTCTTTTTTGCATTGGTCCCATCATACGCAATCGTTATCGGAGAATTTCCTGCTGTGTAATAATCATACTGCTTGCAGTAATTACCGGTCATTCCTTTATTACTACCCCAAATTTCTTTTTCCGAAAGAATAAAAAGGTTATCTTTCGTAGCGGTGATTTCAGGGTTGTTTGAATATTGAGAGTTATTTGTATACTTATCCACGGGCGTTATAACGGAAGTCAAGTCTTCCGGAAGCGATTTATTAAATTCAGGAAGTGATTGGTGTCGAATAATAGTATTCTTATACCCATATGTCGTGGCTCGACCGGAGACATTAGAATCGTAGGCGCTTCTTTTAAAGAGATGGTCGCTATCATTAGCATCATACCCACTAGAGTAAAACGCAATTGGCTTTCCAGACGCAGTTCCAAGTTGAAAGTGAATTGTACAGCTTTCTTCGTACTCTGTGTTGTGATCGAACCCTAAGATGATAGCTGTACACGCAAAGTTATCCAGTGTCAGATTTCCAACCTTTCCATTCAGTGTGAGATTTTTACAATCTCCAACTTTCCAAAATTCGGCAGCTTTTCCCATTTTCGCTATTTCGCTAATCGTTTCCCAGCTGTTTAAAGTAAGGTCTGAGTAAACCTTCCGCAAATTTACACCATAGTAGATGTTTGCGCTCACGCCGTTTTCCGTGTAAGAAATTATAATTCTGTTTTCTGTTCCTAGTTTGCCGGTTGGTGTGTAGGTATAGCCCGTCACTTCTTTTTTCGTGCCATCTGTATAGGTGGCTGTTACCTTCATGCCTTCAGGAGCAAAATAATCCCCTGTGATATAGTCTGTTTTTGTGGGTGGCGTTGTAACAGCAATGCTGGCTAGGTACCGTACCGTGAATGTTGTACTATCTGTCTCCGTGATACCTAACAGCGTATAAGAAACAACCGCAGCGGTATCACCCGCTTCTAAGACAGCTTTATCCCATGTACAGCTCGTGGTTACCTCCTCCGTGGTGCTGTCTGTGTAGGTGGCGGTAACCACTGCACCGGTTGGGTCAAAAGTTTCCCCAATTTCATACAGTGTCTTGGTGGGAGATGTTGTCACCTCGATATGGTCCAAAATCATCATATACAGGTCCGTGCGGGGGTCAAGATAGATTTCCACCGTCTTGGATACACTCTTTCCTTTATGAGAGCAAGTAACTGTCCAAATACCGGTATCCGGCAGATTGAATTTGCAGGAGCTTGTATTTTCCAGTGTGGCAACGCCGTTGGTGCAAGTGACTTTTGCGCCCGTGCAGGTATGCACGAAAAGTTCTAACTTTGTGATATTTAGAGATTCTGCTAAACTTTTTAAAGTGATTTGCTTGCTTTCACCGTCAGCCACCGAGTAAATCGGGAGTGTGTCGGTTTCTGCGGCGGCAGTGGTTTCATCCAGCAGTTCGGTTTTCTTTTGCGGATCCCCGTTGATTTCATCCAGAATGGTGTTGATATTTCCGATCGCTGCCGCCACCGCCTTGTTTTGGATAGGATTTTCAGAAGTGGTAGAAAGCTGACTATCCACCGTGATTTTCGGTATGGGAATTTGATCCTCCGGTACCTTGCCGTCCACCAGATCTGCTTTTTTCCGCAGTTCTTCCCCAAAGGCATCGGCTGTCACATAGACAAGACTTTCATCCAAAGTCACCGTGACATTTTCCGCATTGGATACGGTCAACACCCAGTTGATGAGAAATTCCGTCAGTGTGGCGGGGATGTAGTCCGCCTTGTCTGCTGTTTTCGCATTGGCGTAAGCGATCAAGGCTTCGGGGTAGTCTGGTTCCCCCTCGATTTTTCCGTAAAGACCGATTTCAGCCAAGTGGAAAGGATCAAGGAGCGTATCCCCTTTTTTGTTGGAAAATTGGGCGGTGAGCACCATCGTGTTATCTTCCACCCGCTTTTTTATGATTGCCATTTCTCCCAGCGGTTCTACAAGCGTGGTTCGCTCACTTAGTCCCACAGAAAGAAACCCGCTGCCAAACTCCGCCCTTGTAATGACGAGCCGCTCACCGGCAGTGACCTTCGCCATGTATCGGGTGCCGGTTTGCGTTAAATAAAATAATTCAAAAGCCATGTTACACCTGCCTTACCGTCATGATTTTTCCAAACTGCAACGCGCCGGATACCTGCATCGTTGCAGGGATGTTGGTGCGCAGCCGCAGGTCAATCCGAAGATTTGCGGGGACTACCCGTTCCAGCAGCTCCGCAACGCTCTGAAAATTCTGCTTTGCCAACAAGTCCACCTGCACTGCCAAAAGAAATTGCTTTCCGTTTAATTCCAGTGCGAAGCCGTCTGCCCCGCAAAGGGCGGTAAGCTGCTGTTCCAGTGTCCGATAGGTAAAAGGCAATTGTTCGTTAAATTTCGCCTTTACCCGAAACCGCCGCGTTTCCAGTGTATCACCGGTTCGAGGCAGCAGTCCCAGTAGCGTTTCATATCGCTGAACGCCCACCTCGTCTGCATCATCGAAAAAGGAACTGCCCAGCAAGCTGCCCGTCTCTTTGGAAAGCCGGTCAAAAGCGACTTGCGCCGCTTCTGTCAGCAATTGAAATTCCAGTACATCCCATAGCACAGGCGGTACATAAGAAAGCAGCTGATTCATCCTGCCACCTCCAATGCGTTCAGGGTAGGGATTTCGCTGCCACCCAACTCTAAATTTTTCGGTGCGCCGTTTACTGTCGTGTCGGAGATATCCAGTACACAGGCAAGATTCAGCAGCTTGTTTTCAATTTGAGAAATGCGCACCACCAGCGCCTGCTCGTCCTCCCAGCTTTTAGAAAGGTCTGCAAGGTAATCCTTGATGGCGTTTTCCAAAAGCGTCTTGGAAGAAGCGTAGTCATAGCCGGTTACAAAAGTTAAGTTGGTTTGTACGGTGATTGGCGCAGGCGTTACACCGGCAACGGTCACAGTATGCCCGATAGGGGCAATCCCGACACCCTCGCCGCCGTTTTCCACCGGATCCAAAGCGGTTTGCGCCGATTCCACCAGTAACGCCGTCGGTACTTTGTAGTCGGAATCGGTAATTGTAACCAGTACCGTACCGCCGCCAAAAGGCGCGCGCTGCACCTTTACGCCGCCCACACCGGGGAGCAGCTTCGTTTTCGCTTTGTAGTCTGCCACGTTCCCTCCATAGGACAGGCTGTTCAGGCTGTCAAAGTACCGTTCTCGCAGGCTTTCGGTATCATCCCCCTCTTCCCCGGGAATGAGTACGCCGGCAATCTCTGCCGTTTCCAGTCCTTCGATAAATTGGATCGGAAGCAAAAACCCGCTGTATTGGTTGCCTTCTTTTCCATCGGTTTCGCACTCCAGCTTGTATCTTCCGTCACTGATTTGCTCTGTAACGATATAGTTTAAGTCGCCGTAGTTGAACCGGCTGCCCGGTGGAATCTTCACAGTCAGCGGTGTGAATTCCCCCTCGATTACCGCCGGTGTTGCCCCTTGGATGGGAACGCCACGTTCCTTGCATCGCTTGATGAGGTATTCCAAGCTGCAAGTGTCGGCAAAGGATTCGTCCAGTATCATGTCCAACTCGGCATAAACCTGTGTCAGTAGGATGGCGCAGGGCGCAAGGGCATCATAGATGATACTGCCTTCACGCTTGTCCACCGTATCCGGCACAGCGGAGAGCATTTGCTCCAAAATCGTTTCAAATGTCATGGTGTCACGATACGCCATCAGCGCGCACCTCTCTTTCTTCTTGTATATCTCCGAAAATCGTCCCTACGGTGAACTGCACCGAAAGCACGTCCCGCCGCCGTTCAAAGGTAAAATCCGTCACTTCCAAAATGCGGTCATCTTGCAGCAGCGCTTCGGTGATCCTATCCTCAATCAAGGATTCCAGCTCTTCCTCGGAATCCTCCTCTTGCCAGTCCTCCCGTTCAATCCCGTAATCCCAAGAAAAAATCGGGTGCAAAAATCGGTCTGTTTGCAGCAGTAGATAAATGGCTTGCTTTACCGCTTCCAGTT
The DNA here is from genome assembly GCA_934476545.1 of uncultured Eubacteriales bacterium. Taxonomy (GTDB): domain Bacteria; phylum Bacillota; class Clostridia; order Oscillospirales; family Acutalibacteraceae; genus UMGS1071. The sequence continues at coordinate 19,169 of CAKSOB010000017.1, forward strand.
CATCCGTCATGCCCACGGACGGTTTCCCGTCAAACCGCAGCTTGTAGGTACGGCTCACCGGTGTTTCGATTGAAAAGGATTCCTGTAAATCCTCCGTGTATGCGCTGGGAATCATAGCGCCACCTTCTTTCCCAAAATCAAAAATTGTTGCCCGCCTTGCAGTCGCAGCAAAATCAATTCGTCCCCCACGTTCCAAAGCGCAGGGCAGTTGTTAGGATCGGTTTCTTTGCAGCTTTTGTGGCAGGCGCCGCCGCACCGGGACGGGCCCTGCAGCGCAATGAAAAATTCTTTTCCGAAGAGCTCTTCTTGCGATAGCTGCACCTGAAAGGGAGACAGAGAAAGAATCTTTCCGGTTCGCACATTCACCGGTTTGGCGCTCTCTACGGCATTAACCGCCACCTGCTTCATCACTTCGATTAGCTGATTCATGCAGTAAATTCCCCCTTTCTTCCCACCAGCGTTAAATCCATCGTGTGGAACTGGGGCGAAAATGTGTGCTTCACCGTTTCCACGCACATATAGTTTTGCAGCTTCACGTTGCCGAGATTCAGCATCACCACAAGGGAGCTGCCGCCCCGTACCCGAATATCTCCGAACACGCCTTTTACCGTCAAGCTGCGGTTCCGCCGGTTGTAGAAATCCAGCAGCACTTGGGATTTCGCTTTGATCAGTCCGGTGGTGGCGCCGCTGTCCAGCTTCTCATAGTATTGGAGCTGCCCCCACACCGATTGACTTTTCTTATCGTTCTGCACATAGACCTCTCGCTGTCCGGTGTCGCCGTTATCCACCGCCAGCTTGATTTTATTGTATACGTCTTTATCAATGCTGGATGTGTAATCGAAGCTTTGGG
>CAKSOB010000018.1 GCA_934476545.1 uncultured Eubacteriales bacterium
GGTACAAGCATCCTCTCAAAACCCTCGGTCTTTGTTGTCCCTATTTCATTCCGACAGCAAGCAAAATCCTGCTCTTTTGAACGATTCCGCTTACGACAAACTGTTAACCATCTCTAACACTTCCACAGCACAAAGCGTTTTGAAATCGGAACAGCAAGCTGAACGGTATCTGGTGGAACAGGGCATCTTCTATCCGCTTTACTACGAAACAGACCACTGGGCAGTTGCGCCTTCTGTGCAAAATGCAACGATACTGCCCTATAATGGTGGGATCGATTTTTCCCGCAGTAAAAAATTAAAATAACACAAAAAAAAGACCACGATGAGCGCTCATCATGGTCTTTTTCTTTTTCTATTGATAATGCAATTACTCGGTAACGATTTCCTGCTCCGATACGATGGTTACGCCGCCGGATTTCAGCACTGCCAGTGCTTTCTCGTTATCCTCTACCCGCATCACGCCAACCGCTTCTTTTCCCTTGCGGTAATCGTTAAAGGCATAGCAGTATTCCAAACCGATTCCGCCCTCTGCTAACAGAGCTGCCACCTTTGCAAAAGCACCGGTTTCTTTCGGCAAGCCAAATGCAATAACGGCGGTTTGGCTCACGGCGCAATGGCTTTCTTTCAATACCTGCACCGCTTTTTCCGGTTGGTCAACGATCAAGCGCAGGACACCGTAATCTACGGAGTCTGCAATGGACAACGCCAAAATGTGAATGTCTGCCTTTGCCAGAATTGCAGTAATCTCTGCCAAGCGACCGGATTTATTCTCCAAAAAAACGGAAATTTGACGAATAGTCATACCATAGTCCTCCTTACAGGTTGCGGTTATCAATGACACGCTTTGCTTTTCCTTCGGAACGCGGCAAGGTTTTTGGCTCCAACAAGCGAACCTTTGCCATAATATTCAGAGTAGACTTCAGCGCCTCGGAGATACGCTTCTCTGCCTTGGAAATATCCTTCATGGTATCGGAGAACATTTCCTCTGCCATTTCAATTTGTACTTCCAGGCTGTCACGGTTGTCCTTGCGGTCTACAATCATCTGGTAGTTCGGCTCCATGCCAAGACTCAGCAATACAGCTTCAATCTGAGATGGGAATACGTTGATGCCGCGGATAATTAACATATCATCGGTACGGCCGTGTGGCTTCATCATCCGAACGGTGGTTCTGCCGCACTTGCATGCAGAACGCTCTAGCTTACAAATATCTCGTGTGCGATACCGAATCAACGGCAGTGCTTCTTTGCCGATGCAGGTAAATACCAGCTCGCCGTACTGTCCATCTTCCAGAACCTCTCCAGTATCCGGGTCAATGATTTCCGGATAGAAGTAGTCCTCTGCAATGTGCATACCGCACTGTTCGGAGCATTCCATAGCAACGCCGGGACCGGAAATTTCTGACAAGCCGTATACATCGTACGCCTTGATTGCCAACAGCTTTTCCAGTTCTTTCCGCATTTCCTCTGTCCAAGGCTCTGCGCCGCAGAAAGCAGCACGAATCGGCAAAGTCTTTGGATCAATGCCCATTTCACGAATGGTTTCACCGATATACATAGCATAAGACGGGGTGCAGCACAACATATCGGTGCCGTAGTCTTGCAGCATGGCAATCTGACGGTTGGTGTTGCCGGAGGATGCCGGGATTACAGTCATGCCCATATAGCCTGCGCCTTCATGAAAACCCAAACCACCGGTGAACAAGCCATAACCGTAAGCAACCTGAATGGTATCTGCTTTGGTCATGCCAACACTGGTCAACCCTCTGGCGATACATCTTGCCCAAACGTCTAGGTCATTTTTCGTATAACCTACAACAGTTGGCTTGCCGGTGGTGCCGGAAGAAGCGTGGATTCTTGCCAAGTCCTCCTTGCCTACTGCAAACAACCCAAATGGATAATGATCCCGCAAGTCGGTTTTAAATGTAAAGGGCAGCTTGGTAATATCGTCGATGGATTGAATATCCTCCGGCTTTATGCCCAGTTCATCCAGCTTCTCTTTATAAAACGGTACATGGTCGTAAGCGTTTTTCACCATAGTACGCAGCCGTTCCGACTGCACCTTTCGCATATCCTCTCGGGAGGCGCACTCGATTTCCTGATCTAAATAATGATGTTCCATAACTTGTATGTTCCCCTCTTATTTGAATTTGCAATCCTTATTCACCGGCGTGGTAACCCAGTTCAAATGCCTTGAGATTCAACTCCAAGAATTTTGGCGGCACGGTTGCTTTAATCGACTCCAACCAAATCTCTTTGTCCAACTCTAAATACTTTGCCATTGCACCGATCATTACCACGTTAACCGCCTTAGGAGAGCCTGCCTCCTGTGCCAATCGCAGGGCATTGAACGCCAACACATTCAAGCCTTTTTCTTGAATGGCTTCCGTCAAATGCTCCGGATACTGCATGGCGCCGGTGATAACCGGCATTGGGTCAATCTGTTGGGTGTTCACAATAATGGTGCCGCCTTTTTTCAGACAGTTGATATATCGTGCAGACTCCAACTGTTCAAATGCCAAAATAATATCGGCCTCGCCTTCCAAAATCACAGGAGAAGCAACCTGCTCGCCATAACGAACATAAGTAACAACGGAACCGCCACGTTGGCTCATGCCGTGAACCTCGGATACCTTCACATCAAATCCACGGTTCAGCGCTGTATTTCCCAACACACGGCTTGCCAACAGGGTGCCCTGTCCGCCAACACCGGCAATCAAAATACTCTTTACACTCATGTTACTGTTCCTCCCGTTTTACAATGGCATTGGAATGACACAGCTCTGTGCAAACATCGCAGCCCACACATTGTGTCTGATCAATCTCCGCCTTGCCGTTCCGCATACTAATAGCAGGACAACCGATTCCCATGCAAGCGGTACATCCCACACATTTCTCCGGAACAACATGCAGTGGCGGGTTGTGCTTTACGGTTTTCAGCAAAGCGCAAGGACGACGGCTGATGATAACAGATGGTTCCTCTGCTGCCAATTCCTCTCGGATTGCCGCTCTGGTTTCCTTCAGATTGTATGGATCAATCACCCGTACCCGCTTAATACCAATCGCATGGCACAGTGCTTCCAAGTCAACTGCTGTGGTCACATCGCCACGAATGGTTTTTCCGGTAGTTGGGTTCTGCTGCTGACCGGTCATGCCGGTGATGGAGTTATCCAAAATCAGCACCAGAGAATTACTTTGGTTGTAAGCAATATCAATCAAGCTGGTAATACCGGAGTGAATAAAGGTGGAGTCACCGATTACCGCTACGGATTTCTTTTCGCTTTCCGCACCTCTTGCTTTGTTAAAGCCATGGAGCGCCGATACAGACGCGCCCATGCAGATGCAGGTATCCATCGCATTCAGCGGCGCAGATGCGCCCAAGGTGTAGCAGCCAATGTCACCGCTGACAAACACCTTCTCTTTTTTCAAGGTATAGAAGATACCTCTGTGGGGACAACCGCAGCACATTGCCGGCGGACGCATTGGAATTTTCTGATCCAATGTAATTTTTTCCGGCTCTTTGCCCAACATCAGCTTGGCAATCAAGGTTTGAGAGAACTCCCCGCAAATCGGGAACAGATCCTTTCCGATGACCTCTATCCCGTTCTGGCGGCAGAAATGCTCAATCACCGGATCTAATTCTTCAATAACGTATACCTTTTCCACTTTGGAGGCAAACTCTTGAATGAGATGTACCGGCAGTGGATTAACCATACCCAGCTTCAAATAGGAAACGGTATCGCCCAAGGCTTCCTTTGCATACTGGTATGCAATACCGGAGGTGATCACACCGATTTTGCTGCCATTGTCCTCTATCTTATTGATGTCGCAGGTTTCTGCCCACTCTGCCAGCTTCTTTGTCCGCTCCTCTACCTTTATGTGCTTCGGGCGGGCAAATGCCGGCAGCATGACGTTTTTCTCCGGATGCTTTTCGTAGGGAATCAGCTCTCGCTCCTGGCGATCCTCTGTGGTCACAATGCCGCAGGAGTGCGCTACACGAGTCGTCAGGCGCAGAATGACCGGAGTATCAAATTGCTCGGACAATTCATATGCCAGCTTTGTAAACATGCAACATTCTTCCGAATCGGATGGCTCCAGCATCGGCACTTTCGCTGCAATGGCATGGTTGCGGGAATCCTGCTCATTTTGGGAGGAATGCATTCCCGGATCATCTGCCACGCCAATCACCACACCACCGGTTACACCAATATAAGACATGGTGAATACCGGATCTGCCGCCACATTCAAGCCAACGTGCTTCATGCCGCAGAAAGACCGTGCGCCGCCAAAAGATGCACCGGCTGCAACCTCTGCCGCAACCTTTTCGTTTGGCGCCCACTCCACATACATTTCATCATATTTGGCAGCATATTCGGTGATTTCCGTACTGGGCGTACCCGGGTAACTGGAAACCACACGCACACCTGCCTCATACAAGCCACGGGCAACGGCTTCATTGCCCAACATCAATCGCTTCATAAACCATACCTCCTTGGGATTGCCATCCCAAATGAACCCCGCAAAAAGGGCGGTGTATTTTCATTTTTCATTTATACTATTGTATATAGATAAATTTTATCGCTTTTCGAGCGAAAAAGCAAGAAATTTTCCACATTTCCCCCTAACCCCAACGGATTTCTCGGAAAAAAGAAAAACGCACAGCAGGAATCCGATTCTCTGCCATGCGTTCTTTTCTCCGGTATCATCAATGAATGAATAAAATTGTCAGCGGAACCGCCGTTCCCAGCATAACGGCAGCGCAGCCGATGGCTACGATTTTCACCCACAGGGGCGTGTAACTGCCGGATTTTTTCGGAGAAGCCTTCTTCTGCGAATGGCGTTGTTTTTTCTTAGACATACAAGCAGCCTCCTTTTTCTGTTTCCCCATCCTGCTTTGCTCTTACATTTTTTTAAAATTTGATTCTATCTTATTTTACCAGACAGAATCCCGCCTTGCAACACACACCTTTAGTTGACAGATTTTGTCTTTTATCATAAAATAAGAACGATACCTTTTGGAAAAAGCATCCCGTTTGCGGTAAGGATGCAAAACGAGAAAGAGAGGGAAGTTATGGCAAAAAATTACGATGATGACAGTCGCAACCTACACAGCAACAGTGACTGGAACGAACCCATCGACCGCTATGATTATGTAGACGATGTCTATTCCGAAACGCCTCGCCGCCGAAAGGGAAAACCCTATTACGCACAACCCTCCGGCGGCAAACCGCCAAAGTCCAAAAAGAAAATGAAGGGCTGGAAAAAAGCACTGATTTGGATTGGCTCCATTCTCATGGCAATCCTCATTGGACTGTTGGTTTTGGTGGGGCTGCTGTTTGGGCGGCTGCACACAGAATCGGTAGATACCACGCAATATGAACAAACCGTAGATGAAGTTTCCCACATTGATTTGATTCACGACAGCCATGTGATGAATGTTTTGGTCATCGGCGCCGACAGCAACAAGGACGGCAGTGAGGGACGTTCCGATACCATGATGCTCATTTCGCTGGACAGCCGAACCAACTCCATGAAAATCGTTTCCTTCCTGCGAGATCTCTATGTGGAGATTCCCGGCTACGGCAAGGATCGACTGAATGCCGCATACAGCTATGGCGGCGCCGGAATGCTGATGCAAACCATCGAGAATAACTTCCGCATTGAAGTAGATAAATATTTGGAAACCAACTTTGACGGATTTGAGGATATTATCGACTCCATCGGCGGCATTGACGTCACCATGACAGCGGCGGAAGCCGAGTTCATCAACGACTGGAAAAATGTGGGCGCAGTAGAGGGGAAAAATCACCTCAACGGAAAAAATGCGCTGTACTTTGCCAGAATGCGAAAACTGGACAGCGACTTCGGACGTACCACACGGCAGCGGCAAGTGGTTTCTGCCATGTTCTCCAAGCTGAAGTCCTCTAATCCTATCACCATGTATTCCGCAGCATATAAGCTGATGCCCAACTTAAAAACCAATCTGTCTTACACAGAACTGATCCGCTTTGGTCTTGCTTTTTCCAAAATGAATGATTCCGAAACCATGTCGGTTCCCAGCGACGGCACCTATTACGATTACACCACACCGGAGGGCGCCATGGTTCTGGTTCCGTATTTGGAGCAAAATATCCAGTTATTAAAAGCATTTTTATATAAATAAAAGAAGGTAAACATTATGGACAAAAAAACTTTTTACATTACAACGCCAATTTATTACCCATCCGGCAAAGCCCACATCGGTCACAGCTACTGCACCGTAGCCAGTGATGCGATTGCACGCTACAAGCGGATGCAGGGTTACGATGTAATGTTCCTCACCGGTACCGACGAACACGGTTTGAAGATTGAGCAAAAGGCTGCCGAGGAAGGCGTTACTCCAAAGCAGTATGTAGATAAAATCGTAGCAGGCTTCCAAGACCTGTGGAAGCTGTTGGATATTTCCAACGACCGCTTCATTCGCACCACCGATGATTACCATGTAAAAGCCGTTCAGAAAATCTTCAAAGAGCTGTACGACAAGGGTGAAATCTACAAGGGCGCTTACAAAGGTTGGTACTGCACCCCTTGTGAATCCTTCTGGACAGAAACCCAGCTCAAGGATCACAAATGTCCGGACTGCGGCAGAGAAGTAACTTGGTCCGAAGAAGAAGCCTACTTCTTCAAGCTGTCCAACTATGCAGACCGTTTGTTGAAGCTGTATGAGGAGCATCCGGATTTCATTCAGCCGGAAAGCAGAAAGAACGAGATGATTCAGTTCATCAAGCGTGGCTTGGAGGATCTTTGCGTTTCCCGTACCAGCTTTACTTGGGGTATCCCGGTAGACTTTGACCCGAAGCACGTTGTTTATGTTTGGTTGGACGCGCTGACTAACTATATCACCGCACTGGGTTACGGCTCCGATAACGACAGCGACTACAAAAAGTACTGGCCGGCAGATGTTCACTTTGTTGGCAAGGAGATCGTTCGGTTCCACACCATCATCTGGCCTGCAATGCTGATGGCTCTGGATTTGCCGCTGCCAAAGCAGGTTTACGGTCACGGTTGGCTGCTGTTCGGTGACGGTACCAAAATGTCCAAATCCAAAGGCAACGTCGTAGACCCGGTTATTCTGTGCGAGCGTTACGGCGTAGACGCTATCCGTTACTTCCTGCTGAGAGAAATTCCATTCGGCTCTGACGGAAACTTCACCAACGAAGCACTGATTTCCCGCATTAACTCCGACTTGGCAAACGACTTGGGCAACCTACTGTCCCGTTCCACCCAGATGGCACAAAAATATTTCGGCGGTGTAATTCCCGCCGAGCGGGAAAGCGCGCCCATTGACGACGAGCTGATTGCTATGGCAACCGTACTGAAAGAAAAGTGCGATGAGCATGTTTCACATTACCAGTTCTCCAATGCACTGGCAGAAATCTGGAAGCTCATTGCTCGCACCAACAAGTACATCGATGAAACCACACCTTGGATTCTCGGCAAAGACGAGAGCCAAAAACCAAGATTAGCAGCGGTTCTGTATAACCTGTGCGAGGTTCTGCGCATCATCTCCATTTTGCTGACACCGTTCATGCCAAACACCACCCCGAAAATCCAAGCACAGCTTGGTGTTAGCGGCGACGCTGTTTCTTACGCAACCGCAGATCAGTGGGGTACTCTGCCTGCCGATGCGGAAATTACAAAGGGAGAAATCCTCTTCCCAAGAATTGATGTGGATAAAGAAATTGCAGCGCTGATTGAGATTATCGGCGATACCAGTGGCAAGGCTGCTCCGGCAGAAGAAGTAAAAGCCGAAAAGAAAGATGCAAAGCAGCCGGAAGGCATTGTTACCATGGAGCAAATCTCCATTGACGACTTCTTTAAGGTAGACCTGCGTGTTGCAAAAATCGAGGCTTGCGAGCCGGTGAAAAAGTCCAAGAAGCTGCTGAAACTGACCTTGAATGACGGCACCGGAACCCGCACCGTTGCCAGCGGTATTTCTCAGTTCTATCAACCGGAAGAATTGGTTGGCAAGAGCGTTATTTTGGTTGCCAACCTGAAGCCTGCAAAGCTCTGCGGCGTAGAAAGCCAGGGCATGGTTCTGGCTGCAACCTGCGGCGAAAACGACGTTCGTGTTATTTTTGTTGACGGAATGCCGGAGGGCAGCAAGATTTCCTAATGGAAAAGACAGCAAACACAAAGGGGCTTTGCCCCTTTTTTTGCGCTCTGCACCTCCCCTTCCCCAAAATTTTTAAGAAAAGGAGCAATCCATCTTATGCGTTCCATTTTTGATACTCATGCTCACTATGATGACGAAGCCTTTGACGAAGACAGAGAAACCTTACTGCGTACCCTACCGGAAAAAGGCATCTGCAATGTGGTCAATGTTGGCGCTGACCTGAAAGGCTGCTACGATTCCGTCAAACTGGCAGAGGAATACAGCTACATTTATGCGGCAGTCGGTATTCATCCCGGATGTATTGAAGGTTTACCGGCAGATTATTTACAGCAATTAGAAACTCTCCTCGCCCACCCAAAGGTTGTTGCCGTAGGCGAAATCGGTCTGGATTATTACTACAAAGACAATGCCCCAAAAGATGTGCAAATCGCCGTCTTTGAAGCACAACTGCAACTGGCAAAAGAACACGACTTGCCGGTGATTATTCACGACAGAGAAGCCCACGGCGACACCATGACACTGCTGCGAAAGTACAAACCAAAAGGCGTGGTTCACTGCTTCTCCGGCAGCGTGGAAATGGCAAAGGAAGCGGTTTCTTTGGGGATGTACATCGGGCTGGGCGGCGCTGTTACCTTTAAAAACGCCCGCCATCCGGTGGAAGTTGCCGCTTCTATTCCGTTAGCCTCTCTGGTTCTGGAAACCGACGCTCCTTATATGACGCCGGTTCCCTTCCGGGGCAAGCGGTGCGATTCCTCTTTGATTCCTTACACAGCGGAGAAAATCGCACTGGCTCGGAGTGAAAAAGAAGGCTTTATCATCACGCTAAAAGAAATTCTAAACGCTACTAAGAATAATGCTGCCCGACTGTACGGCATTACACCGGAGGTACTGTAATTATGACCATTACCTATTGTTATAAAGACAACCTGTATGTGAACCTTACCAACCGTTGCCCCAACCGTTGCGAGTTTTGTCTGCGCACCACCGGCGATAAAGTAGGCGATTCCGACAGCTTATGGCTGGAACGAGAACCAACCGTAGAGGAAATCTGGCAGTCTATTTCGGAGCGGGATTTGTCCCAATACCGCCAGTTGGTGTTCTGCGGCTACGGCGAACCCACCTATCGTTTGGAGGATCTCTTGGAGATTGCCAAGCGGGTAAAAGCTGTCAGCAATATTCCTATCCGAATCAATACCAACGGGTTGTCCGACTTAATTCACAAAAAGGATACTACGCCCCTGTTCCAAAACATTGACAGCGTTTCCGTCAGCTTGAATGCTTCCACACCGGAGAAGTATGACGAGCTGTGTCACTCCATTTACGGACTGGAGGCACTTCCTGCCATCCTGCGGTTTACCAAAAATGTAAAACGATTTGTCCCACACGTTCGCATGACGGTGGTCGACACCATGAGCAACGAAGAATTGGAGGCTTGCCGCAAATTGTGTGCGGAAACCGGCGCAGAATTTTGCGTTCGCCACTACACACCAAACTGGCAAGATCCGGAAAAAGCATAAAAAAAGAACCCTCTTGTTTAAAAGCAAGAGGGTTCTCTGTATTTTGTTAGGAAATAATGCCTAAGTTAATTTTTGCCTGTAAGATGCGCAGTACAGATTCATTGATGCGGGACTCTGAAATGGTTCCATCGTTCACCGCTTCAATCACTGCCGGAATTTGCTCTGTAAAATCGGTGCAGCAAAGCAAGTCGTTGCCTGCCTGTACCGCTGCCACTGCCGCTGTGCCATTGTCGGTATACGCTCGGATGGCATCCATTACCAAGTCGTCTGTCATCACAACGCCATCATAGCCCAGTTCTTCCCGCAAAATCCGGTGTACCTCCGGAGAAAGAGAAGCCGGCATATCTTCATCCATGCAAGCGACAATATTGTGAGAAACTAAGATGCAGTCTGCGCCTGCTTTGATGCCTGCTTCAAATGGCAGGAAATCACTGGTTTCAAAGGTGCTGTAATCCCGATTGTCATAGGAGATTCCGGTATGGGTATCCACGTTGTTTCCATAGCCGGGGAAGTGCTTCAGCACACTGCCCATGCCGGCTTTCTTCATAGCAGTCACCACTTGAGAAACATACTTTGCAGTTGCTTTTCCATTTTTTCCAAAAGCACGAGGATTGATATAGTCGTTCGGGTTAGTGGAAACATCACTGACCGGTGCAAAGTTCAAATTAATGCCCAAGTTTTCCAAGAATGCAGATTTCTCTGCAACGTCCTCTAAAATCCGATCCATTCCGCCTTCTGCGTACAATTGCTGTGGGGATTCAAAGGGAGTATCTCGAAATTGTGGGTAGGCACTGGCACGCACAACGGTGCCGCCTTCTTCGTCTACACCTACAAACATCGGAATGTTCACACTATCTTGGTAGCTCTCAATGGCCGCCTGCAAACCGGAAACGGTTTGATCCTCAAAATCTCTGCCAAAGAGAATGTAGCCGCCAACCTGATATTCCTCTGCCAGTGCTGCCGCATCGGTTTCCGGGCAACGGACAATGAACATCTGACCAATCTTTTCTTCCATGGACATGGAGGCGAGAATTTTTTCCGCCTTGCTAGAGGTTGTGGTTGGCTGCGATTCTTCCGGTTGGCTTTTCTCTGTATCCGGTGCGCTTTCCACCGCAACAGAAACTACCTGCACGCCGGTTTCCAAGCTGCCGGTCAACAGCAAAGAGCCGTAGTAAGATACAGTCACCACACTGCCCACCGAAAGGGGTTTGCTGTCAGAAATCGTATTCTCGATTTTTGTTTCTGCGGTCAACGGAAGTTTATACTCCATTCCGTCCTCCATTTGCAGAGTCAGCTCTGTGTCACTGATTGCCGCAACGGTTCCTTTCATTGTTTCCAACACTTGTGACACTGTGGAAGAAACCGTTCCCTGTGCGGAGGAAGCGCTGTCGTTGCCTTCCACACCGCAAGCCGTCAATACCGCAACGAAACTCAACAAGCATAGCAATGCCGCTAAACCTTTTCTTACTTTTTTCAAGGAAATCCCCCATTTCATTCCTAGATTTAGTTTCATTTTAATCTCTTCCGATAAAAAATGCAATAAAAAAGAGAAGGCAGGCATCATCCTGTCTTCCCTTTTCGTTTTATTACTTTATAAGAGGAAAATCATATTATGCTTGGAATCGCTGCTTCCCATCGTCAAAGGAGTTTGATTCTTTGGTTCAGATTACTCTGCCGGCTTTTCTTCCGATTTTGCTTCTGCATCACCTGTTACAACTTCAAAGGTGAACTTTTCATCCTTGTAGTCGCAAACAGCCTTGCAGCCTTGTGTCAGCTTCCCCTCCAAGATTTGCTCGGAGAGTGCGTCCTCAATCTCGGACTGAATGGCTCTGCGCAGCGGTCTTGCACCGTAAACCGGATCATAACCGTCCTTAGATACTGCATCCACCGCTGCATCTGTAAAGGTGATGTCCATATCCAGTGCCTTTACACGCTTTTTCAAACCTTCCAGCATATTCCGTGCGATTTGATGGATGTTCTCTTGGCTGAGCTTGTGGAACATAATGGTAGCGTCGATTCTGTTCAGGAACTCCGGACGGAACGCCTTCTTCAGCTCCTCCATTACCAATGCTCTTGTCTTGCTCTCCTCCAGTGCAGCATCCAGTTTTTCTTCCTCACTGTTAAAGCCCAGTGGAGTCTTTTGCTCTGTGATGTGCCGTGCGCCGATGTTAGAAGTCATAATCAAGATGGTGTTCTTGAAATCTACATGGCGACCCTGAGAGTCGGTCAGAACACCGTCCTCCAGAATTTGCAGCAGGAGGTTGAATACATCCGGATGAGCCTTTTCTACTTCGTCAAACAGGATGACGGAGTATGGCTTAGAGCGAACCTGATCGGTCAGCTGGCCGCCCTCATCGTAACCAACATAGCCGGGAGGAGAACCAACCAGACGGGACACCGTGTGCTTCTCCATGTACTCGGACATATCCAGACGAATCATGGCATTTTCATCCCCAAAGACTGCCTCAGCCAACGCTTTGCACAGCTCTGTTTTACCAACACCGGTTGGACCCAGGAAGATAAAGGAACCGGCAGGACGCTTCGGATCTTTCAGACCTACACGGCTGCGGCGGATTGCCTTTGCCACAGCGGTAACGGCTTCGTCTTGACCAACCACACGCTCATGCAGAATTTTTTCCAGTTGCAGCAGGCGTTGGCTCTCCTCAGCGGTCAACTGCACAACCGGAATTCCTGTCCAAGTGGAAACAATGTTTGCAATATCTTCCGGTGTAACAATGCCGTTGTCCTCACCGTTTTCTTGCTCCCAGCTCTCCTTGGAGGCTTGCAGCTTCTCCCGTGTTTCCTTCTCCTCATCACGGAGCTTTGCAGCACGCTCAAAATCTTGTACATTAACAGCGGCTTCCTTTTCTTTCTCCAATTCCTTTACACGATCCTCCAAGGATTTCAGAGAATCCGGTGCGGTAAAGGAGCGGAGTCGTACTCTGGAGGCAGCCTCATCAATCAGGTCGATGGCTTTATCCGGCAGGAACCGGTCGGCGATATACCGACGGGACAGTTTTACCGCAGACTCAATGGCATCATCCGGAATCTTTACCTTATGGTGTGCCTCATAGCGGTCACGCAGACCCTTCAGAATTTCGATGGCTTCTTCCTCGGTTGGCTCGCCTACCTTAACCGGCTGGAATCGACGCTCCAAAGCAGCGTCTTTTTCAATGTGCTTGCGATACTCACCGGTGGTGGTTGCGCCGATGATTTGCAGCTCGCCTCTTGCCAGAGAAGGCTTGAGGATGTTTGCAACATCGGAGGACCCCTCGGCGGAACCGGCACCCATAATGGTGTGCAGCTCGTCGATGAACAGGATCACGTTGCCGCTCTGCTTTACTTCATCCATCACGGCTTTGATTCGCTCCTCAAAGTCGCCACGGTACTTAGTGCCTGCTACCATGCCGGTGAGATCCAGTGCAACCACACGCTTATTCTTCAGGGTTTCCGGTACTTCACCGTTAACGATTTTCAATGCCAGACCCTCTGCCACAGCGGTTTTACCAACACCCGGCTCACCGATCAAGCAAGGGTTGTTCTTGGTACGGCGGGAAAGAATTTGGATAACACGGTCAATCTCTGTCTGACGACCGATGACCGGATCAATCTCACCTTTCTTTGCCAAAGCGGTCAAGTCCCGACCGAATTGATCCAAGGTCTTGGTTGCGCCGCCTGCCTTACCGGAGGCTGCACTGCCAGAAGCTACCTGCTCACCCGGCTGATAGTCACTGCTGTGGAAAATTTCTTCCAACTCCTCCAGAATATCGTTTGGCTTTACGCCCAAGCCTTGGAGGAACCGAACGCCGTAGCTGTCACCCTCTTCCAAAATTGCCATGAGGATGTGCTCAGTACCCACATAATTGTGGTGCAGTTGGGAAGCGTGCATAACAGCAAGCTGCAAAATCCGCTTGGTTCTTGGAGTGAAATCATCAATGGTCAGATGGGTCGGTGTGCCGGAACCGATTTGGTTCTTCACAACCTCCTCCAGTGTTTCATAGGTTACACCCAACTTTTGGAGAATTTCAGCGGCAACGCCGTCGTCTGCTTTCAACAAGCCCAAGAGCAAATGCTCGCTGCCAATATAAGTATGTCCCAACTGCTTTGCCTCTTCAATGGCGCAGTTCATTGCTTTGTTTGCTTTTTCAGTAAATCCTTTAAATTGATACATAGGTCATCTTCCTTCCTTATATAGAACAGTCTATGTAATTTTCTTCGTGGCTAATCCACGAAGGAGTATAAAGTTTTATTTCGTTAAGGCTTCTCGTACCAACTTTGCACGGAGCGCATCTCGCTCCTCTGCCGATAAGCTGCCGCCGTGAGATAAACTCATGGTGGCGGGCTGTGTTTCGGTCAACAGTCGGTTCATGGTTTCATAAGAAATTCCGGTGAGAACGCCGGTAGAAACACCCAATCGCACATTGGAGATGAGCTTCATAAACTCATCACTGGAGAGCATTCGTGCGCTTTGCAGAATACCTAGCGACCGAGCGATGGCATCCACTCGTTTGTTGTCGGATACCAGTTTGGTTCTTGCCTCCCGCTCCTGCTCTACCAACTGCATGGTAATGGAGCGCAGGTTGTTGATGGCTTCTTCTTCGCTCAGACCCAAGGACACCTGATTGGAAAGCTGATACAGCGCGCCCACCGGCTCACTGCCCTCTCCGTAGGTACCTCTCAGTGTCAATCCCAGTTTGGAAAGGTGGTTGGTGATGCGACCCAACTGACCGCTGCTTTGCAGTGCCGGCAGATGCAGCATGACCGAAGCCCGCATTCCCGTACCCAAATTCGTAGGACACTGGGTCAAATACCCTAAGGTAGGATCAAAGGCGAAGTGCAAGGAGGTATTCAGCGCATCATCCAAGGCGTTGGCGATTTGATAGGTTTTTTCTAATGCCAATCCTTCCTGCATGGCTTGAATCCGCAGGTGGTCTTCTTCATTTACCATAATGGAGATGCTTTCATCCGGTGACAGGAACAGTGCCCGACCGGTGTTTTTCCGAATAAAATCCGGGCTGACCAAATGGCGTTCCACCATGGAAACCAACTCGGTCTTTGTCATGTCTTGCAGTTCTTCATAATGAAGGCTGCCGGAAATGGCGTTGCTGCTGTGCTCCACCGCGCGGCGAACCGCTTGCTCCACCACTCTTGCCTGCTCCTCATTCATCCTGCAAGGAAACGGAATCTTTGGAAGATTTCTTGCCAATCGAATCCGAGTACTGATAACCACATCGCCCTCCGGACCGCTTCGAGATTGCCATTTTTGTAGTTCTGCCATATTGCCCACCTCCTTTATTGGTCTAATTCTTTAATTTGATCTCGCAGGACAGCCGCCTGCTCGAAGTTCTGTTCTTTGATTGCAGCTTGTAACTGCTCGTTCAGTTCTCTGCGCTTGCGCTCCTCCGGTGTTTCTACCTTCGGTTCTTCTTTGGTCACTGCTAAATCCGCTTGTGGCATTACCTGCATGGACATTCCCGTAGGAACCTTGCCATTGTGGTGGGTATTGCCGTGAATCCGCTGTACCGACGGTAGGAACTGGTCGTGGAATACATGGTAGCACTCGGCGCATCCAACCTTTCCGCTTTTGGAAATATCGTGGAAGGTTGCGCCGCACACCGGACAATGCTGCACATTGTCCGATGGTTTTTCCTTTCCGAAAAAGGAACCTAGCAGGCTGTTCAAATTCAGAAACGGATTATAAAAATCTGATGTGGTTTGATACCCCATTTTCTTGGCGCATTCCGGACACAGATTGTATTCGGAGGTAACGCCGTTGATATTGGTTTTAATTTGTGTAACGGCTTGTCGTTTACCGCAAGATTGGCAAATCATAAAAACCCTCCTCTTTGTTTTTTCAATTTAGAATCGCTAGGATAATAACATCAATAACATATTTTTAAAAATTGCTGCACGCAGTTGATCTCGCATTGCCTGCGGAACCACCGCAAAGGACTGGTCGGAAACGGCTGCCAACATCATATGGGACGTGGTGGGGTCAATCATACCGGCATCCAACAGATGAGATAGAGTTGCTCTGGCAGTTGCGTTATCCAACTGGCTGCCAATGGACTGAATGATGTGCGCCAACGCCTCTTCCGGGTCGTGGTACACCCGCGTAATCCGAATGTATCCGCCACCGCCCCGACGGCTTTCAATGTGATACCCTTGCTCCGGTGTAAAACGAGAGGTAAGTACATAATTGATTTGGCTTGGAACGCAGCCTAGGGTGTTCGCCAGTTCATTCCGGCGAATTTCTACATAACCGTCGTCATCCATCGATTTCAGAATATAGTCGGCTATCGAATCACTAATCTTCACTTGATCATCACACCCTTTGTTCTTGTTTTATCTTTAACTTTCTTTGACCTTGATATAAGTATATTATATCGGTAGGTATCCCGTCAATACCGAAAATCAGCAGTTACACAAGATTATCTTCTATATTCTTTATTTTTCTCTTGTTTTCTTTAATTTTCTATAAATTTTAATTTTTTCAACTTTTTTTATTTTTATTTTTTCAGGTCACTCCAGTCACACAATTCTCTTGTCCGCAATAGTATAGCAATATAAACCAGAGAAAAGGAGGCGCTGACAAATGTGTAACAACAACGACTGCTCATGGTTCTTCTTACTGTTGATTCTGTTCTTCTGCTGTGGCAACGGTTTCAACTGCGGCAATGGCTGCGGTAACAACAACAGCTGTGGCAATAGTTGCGGCAACGACTGCGGCTGCTGCTAAAGCATCCCAAAAGGACTGCGGGTTCTTCCCCGTAGTCCTTTTCTTTTTTCTAAAATAAATAAAGCCTGCCGCAGAATCGCTCTGAACTGTGACAGGTTTCTTTCTTTTATCATTTTAATTTATTTCTTTACAGCTTTTGCAAGGGCGATCCGCTCTAAGTCCTCTGCAAATAAAGAAGGGTGCGGCGGCTGACGACGGTACAAATCATCTAACATCTGCTTACCCGTTGCGGTGCGGAAAATATTCTCCCGTGCCGATGCAATCCCTGCCTCGTTTGTATTTTCCTCAAACAGGTTTACAAGGAAATCCGCTTCCACCAAAATTTGATAGTCCAAGCCGTCCATCGCCTGATACTCATGGTGGTGTGCAATGAGATAGCATACCCGCTCAATCAGCTTCTCATCAAATCCCAAAGGCGTTAACAACTCTCTCGCAATGGACGGACCTTCTATTTGCTGATACTTCCCGCCAAAAGCATGGTATTTTTCCTCACTGATTCGGATGCCAATATCATGCAGTACCGCCGCCACTTCCAGCTGCGCCAGCGTGGCTTCATCCAATTCCTCCGCAGTCCCCATTCCCCGAGCAAATCCGTACACCTTTAGCGCATGGTTAATCAGCTCCGGGCAACCGTAGTTGTAATCTATCATAGCTGAAATTACTTGACCGATATTCGGTTTCATCTTACTGCCTCCTGTTCCGCTCTTTTTCTTCATTGTAGTCTTTTTCGACGAAATTGTAAAGAACCGTCATTTACAAATGGAAAAAAAACTGGTATACTAGCCATAGATTTGCAGGGGAACTCTACGGAGTTGAGAAGGTAAAACCTGACCCTTTGAACCTGTCGGTTAACACCGTGGTAGGGACGCAAACAGCTTTTTGCCCGTCCCGCTAAGGATGGGCTTTTCCTATTTTAAAAAGAAACGAATTTTTGATACTACACTCGGAACGAAAAAAGGAACCGTCTTTTCTTATCTTCTTTTCTATATTATATAATAGGAATCACCGCCTCTGTAAATCCATCACAGAAAAAGGAGTCACCTACATGAAAACCGCTTTGACCATTGCCGGCTCGGATTGCAGCGGCGGCGCAGGCATTCAGGCAGACTTAAAAACCTTTGCTGCTCACGGAATCTACGGCATGAGTGCCATTACCTCTGTGGTAGCGGAGAATACCTGCCGTGTTTTGAAAATCGAAGATATTTCTCCGGAAACCATCGGAGCGCAAATCACCGCCATCTTCGAGGATATTCCTCCCGATGCCGTGAAAATCGGAATGATTTCCGGCATTGGCGCTATGGAAGCCGTAGGCACAGCATTAGAACTCTACGCACCGAAGAGCGTGGTTCTCGATCCGGTTATGGTATCCAGCAGTGGTTCGGCGCTGATGCAGGAGGAGGCGCTTCATACCTTAAAGCAAAAGGTTCTTCCCCATGCTACGGTGCTGACACCAAACCTGCCGGAAGCGGAAACGCTGATCGGCAAAAAAATTGTCACGCCGGAGGAGCAGCGGGAATGCTGCCGTATTCTCCACAGCATGGGGCCTAAGTGGATTCTTTTAAAAGGCGGGCATCTCTATGAAGATACCGAATCTACCGACCTGTTGTTTGACGGAACCAACTTCTTCTCCTTCTCCGTCAAGCGTATTCCTACAAAAAATACCCATGGAACCGGCTGCACTCTGTCCGCCGCCATTGCCTCCAACTTGGCATTGGGATATTCCGTAGAGGACAGCGTTGCCAAAGCGAAGGATTACATCACCGTGGCAATCGCGCATGGATTGGATTTGGGTAAAGGACACGGTCCTACCCATCATTTTTATAATTTGTATCAACACGGTCTTTAAACTCCTGCCGTATCATCGGATTTGTTCACCCATTCTCATAGAATTTGAAAAATAGAACCCTGCCGGCACGTTCCGGCAAGAAAGCGAGGAATTTTGATGCAATACGCAACACAAATGGAAGCTGCCAGAAAAGGCATTGTTACTCCACAAATGGAAACAGTCGCACAAAAAGAAAACATGGACGTTCAAAAGCTGCGGGAGCTGGTTGCCTGCGGTCGGGTTTGTATCCCTGCCAACATCAACCACAAAGCGCTGAGCGCAGAGGGCATCGGTGAAGGGCTCAAGACAAAAATCAATGTAAACTTGGGCATCTCCGGTGATATGAACAACTACTGTGTTGAAATGGAAAAGGTAAACCTGTCCATCAAGTACGGCGCAGAGGCAATCATGGATCTGTCCAACTATGGCAAAACCAACACATTCCGCACCGAACTGGTGAACACCTGCCCGGCAATGATCGGTACCG
Organism: uncultured Eubacteriales bacterium; assembly: GCA_934476545.1. Taxonomy (GTDB): domain Bacteria; phylum Bacillota; class Clostridia; order Oscillospirales; family Acutalibacteraceae; genus UMGS1071. The sequence continues at coordinate 18,722 of CAKSOB010000018.1, forward strand.
TACCGATGTATGATGCCATCGGCTACTTGGACAAGAACCTCTCCGATATTGAAGCCAAAGACTTCCTGAAGGTGGTAGAGGCACACGCAATCGAAGGCGTAGACTTCATGACCATTCACGCCGGCATCAACCGCCGTGCCGTAGAAGCCTTTAAGCGTTCCAAGCGTTTGACCAACATCGTTTCCCGTGGCGGCTCTCTCCTGTTTGCATGGATGGAATTGACCGGAAACGAAAACCCATTCTATGAGTACTATGACGAAGTTCTGGAAATTCTCCGAAAATACGACGTTACCATCAGCTTGGGCGACGCACTGCGTCCGGGCAGTATTCACGACAGCACCGATGCCGGTCAAATCAGCGAACTGATTGAACTGGGCGACCTGACAAAGCGCGCTTGGGAAAAGGACGTACAGGTCATGGTTGAGGGTCCCGGGCATATGGCGTTGAATGAAATCGCTGCCAATATGCAGATTCAAAAACGTCTGTGCCACGGCGCACCGTTCTATGTGCTTGGCCCGCTGGTTACCGACATTGCACCGGGCTATGACCACATTACTGCTGCCATCGGCGGTGCCATCGCCGCTACTTATGGCGCAGATTTCCTGTGCTATGTTACCCCTGCGGAGCACCTCCGCCTGCCGGATGTAGACGACGTAAAGGAAGGCATCATTGCTTCTAAAATCGCTGCCCACGCTGCAGATATTGCAAAGGGCATTCCGGGCGCAAGAGATATTGACAACAAGATGAGCGACGCTCGCCGCCGCATCGACTGGGAGGAAATGTTCGAGTGCGCCATTGACAGCGAGAAGCCAAGAAGATACTTCGAGAGCGCACCGCCGAGTGACAAGCACACCTGCACCATGTGCGGTAAAATGTGCGCTATGCGTACCACCAACATGATTTTGGAGGGCAAGGAATTTGAGCTTCGTCCTGACCAAAAATAATGTTGACTACACCCTGTATT
>CAKSOB010000019.1 GCA_934476545.1 uncultured Eubacteriales bacterium
TTGCATCCTCTGCGGGCAACCACGCACAGGGCGTTGCTTTGGCAGCAACCAAGGCAGGGATTCCGTCTACCATTTGTATTCCGGACTGCGCACCGATCTCCAAGATTGAAGCCACCAAGCGCTACGGCGCACAAGTAGAGTTGGTCAACGGCATTTACGATGATGCTTACAATCGTGCGGCAGAGCTGCAAAAAGAGCAGGGCATGACACTGATCCATCCATTCGATGATGTGGATGTGATTGCCGGTCAGGGTACCATCGGTCTGGAAATTTTGGATCAACTGGAAGATGTAGATGCAGTCATTGTTCCGATTGGCGGCGGCGGGTTGATTTCCGGCGTGGCTTATGCAATCAAATCTCTGAATCCAAACTGCAAGGTATATGGCGTGCAGGCAAGCGGCGCGCCTTCTATGCGGAACTCCATTGACCATCACCAGATTGAAACCTTGGAAAAGGTATCTACCATTGCAGACGGTATTGCCGTAAAGCGTCCCGGTAAGCTGACCTATGAGCTGTGTGAGAAGTATGTGGACGACATCTGCACTGTTACCGACGATGAGGTTTCCACTGCAATTTTGGCGCTGATTGAGCGGCAGAAGATGATTGCGGAAGGTGCCGGTGCGGTAGCTGTGGCGGCGGCCATGTTCAATAAGTTTGACATAAAGGGCAAAAAAGTTGTTTGTCTGGTATCCGGCGGCAACATCGACGTGTCCATCTTGTCCAGAGTCATCAGCCGTGGCTTGCTAAAGGCAGGTCGTTCTACGGAAATCACCGTAGAATTGATTGATAAGCCGGGTCAGCTGACCGATGTTTCCCGCATCATTTCCGAGGTGGGCGGCAATGTTGTAGCCGTTCACTATGACCATAGCGGCGAAAATACACGGGTTAACGGCTGTTATCTTCGTCTGCGGATGGAAACCAGAGATTTCCAACAGATTGAAGAAATCCGTCAATCTCTGCAAGCAAACGGCTACAAAGTCGTTAATGTCTAAATCCCTGCACCGACAGGTTTAACTGGTAAATTTCATTAGCGGAGGCAACCAACATGAAAAAGACAACAATCGTTTCTACAAAGAATGCACCGGCAGCAATCGGCCCTTATTCTCAGGCAGTGATCATTGGAGATATGCTGTATGCCAGCGGTCAAATTCCGTTGGATCCGGATACCGGTAAGCTGGTAGGAAAGACCATCATTCAACAGACTTCTCAAATTATGAAGAACATCGGTGCTGTTTTGGATGCTGCCGGCACTTCTTTTGAAAACGTGGTAAAAACAACTTGTTTCCTCACAGATATGAATGATTTTTCCCGATTCAATACCGTTTATGCACAATACTTTACCGGCAAACCGGCTCGTTCCTGTGTAGCAGTAAAAGAGCTGCCAAAGGGAGCCTTGGCTGAAGTAGAGATCATTGCACATCTGTAATATAATCTCAAATGGACAGTTCGAGAGAGCTGTCTTTTTTCATGCCCAAAATCCATTGTTTTAACCAAACCGTATCTTCTCGGCTGACACAACGGCAAAGCCGCAGGAATAAAAGATAGCAGCAAAGAGAAAGCAGCAAGCCAAGGCTCAACGCAAGCCATAGGCTGTTTTGAATCATAGGGGTATGAGAAATCAGGAAAGCAGAGATTCCCACTGCACTGCCGCTGCAAAGGGCAGGAAGCACCACCCAGTGCAGAACATCAATGGATAAATCGGCAGTTTTCAGCAACCGATGAATACTGAGAACACCGTTGAAAATAGCACTGAAAAAGACAATACATAGGTAGCCCTTCGTTCCGGCAATGGGAATGAGAAAGAAAACGAGCACCACACGAATTGCAGTGTCGGCAAAATTATAGCGGAGAGAGGGAAGCTGCTGATCCAGTCCCTTGAGCAGACTGTCCACCACCATATCTAAATACAGCAGCGGAATAAGAGGGGAGAGGATTTGCAGCAGACGAACCGATTCTGCACTGTGATAGAGGGCTCCGCCGATTTGTGAAGCGAAGCAGCCGCAAAAAAATGCCATAAAGAAAGAGAAGAGAAGGGTTGCTCGAATGGCTCTGCCAGAAACGTAGCGGATGTGTTTCACATGATGTTTTGTCAAAGACTCGGCCATTTCCGGCACCAAAAGGGAAGCAAAGGATTGCAAAAAGGTGGCAGGGAACAGCAATACCGGCAAAACCATGCCGTTTAAAATACCGTATTCCGCCAGGGCAGAGGAAGCTGTCGCGCCATTTTTTCGATACCCAATGGGAATCAACAAGTTTTCCACTACGGACAATCCGCTTCGGAGTGTTGTGCTGATGGTGATTGGTAAAACAATGCGGCAAATTTGTTTTAAAATATGGTTGGAAGGAACCCCATAGCTTCCGGTTTTTCTTACATGAATTCGGTATAGCAAAAAGGTGAAGAAAAAAGCTCCGACTTCTCCAACGGTAGAACCAATCATAATCATGCAGCAGCACAGCTCTACGGTATTGGGCGCAAGGAGTACAAATAACCCTACCGCAACGGAAATCGTCACAAATTGCTCCAAAAGCTCTCCGCAAGCAGATTGGATTATACCTCGTACAGCTAAAAAATAACCTTTCAGGCACGCACAGGCAGCCATGAAAGGCAGCCCAAAAGAGAGAATTTGCAGAGAGCGGATCACACGGTCATCGCCTACAATTCCGTTTCCAATGGCAGGAGCGGCAAAGTATAAGGCAATTCCCGAAGCGATGCTTAAACAAAGGCTGAACAGAATACATTTTCTCACACAGCCGGAGAGGGATTTTTGTTTGTTATCGGCAATGGCGGCAGATACAATCCGTGTGACCGAAAGACTGATTCCGGCAGTGGAAACCGTGATGGCAAACACAAACACAGCGTAAATCAGTTGATATAATCCCATGCCTTCCGCACCAATTTTTTCGGTCAGATATATTCGATAGCCGATGTTAATGCACCGCACGACAAAGGCAGAAGCGGTCAAGCAAAGTGCATTTCGCAAAAACGTACACTTGGACACAGCGCCCCCCTCCTTTTAATCCATTCTAACTTTATAAATATGAACGAACCTCGGGGATATGAAAAAAATGCAGGATGACTTGCGTCCGGTGCGGATTTATTGTAAAATGAAGCAAAGAACAGAAAGGATGAATACAATGGATTGGACAGAAGTTGCAATTACCGTAGACGCTGCTGATGTAGATCGGGCAGGCGATATTGCCCAAATGGTGGTGCCTTACGGGATTTATATTGAGGATTATTCTCATCTGGAAGAGGAAGCGTGGGAGATTGCACATATTGACCTGATTGACGAGGATCTGTTGAAAAAAGACAGAACCAAGGGAATCATTCACGTTTATATCAGTCCGGAGGAAAATCCGGCAGAAGCAATTTCCTTCTTGAAGGATCGTTATAATGCCGATGGAATCCACTATGAAATTTCCACCGCAGACTGTGCCATGGAGGACTGGATCAACAACTGGAAGAAATACTTTAAGCCGATGCCGGTGGGACAGAGCTTGTTGATTCGTCCTACTTGGGAGGATGCTTACAATCCGGCAGGTCGTCGGGTGCTGCACATTGAGCCGGGTCTGGCATTTGGTACCGGCACCCACGAAACCACTCGTCTGTGTATGGAATTGATCGAGGACTATCTGCGCCCGCAAATGGATGTGTTAGACGTAGGCTGCGGCAGTGGTATCTTGTCTGTGGCAGCGCTGATTATGGGAGCTCGTTCCGCTACCGGCGTGGATATTGATGAGCTTGCCGTGAAAACCGCTGCGGAAAATGCGGAAATCAACCGTGTGGGTGACCGCTTTACAGCGATTGCCGGCAACCTGACCGATAAGGTGACCGGAAAATATCAGATGGTGGTAGCTAACATTGTGGCGGATATTATCATCGAATTGACCGAGAATATCGAAAACTTTATGTATCGTGATACCATTTTCATTATGAGCGGTATTATTGACAGCAGAGAGCAGGATGTTCGTGACGCATTGGAGAACAAATTCGAGATTATTGACCGCCGAGAGGAAAACGGTTGGGTGGCGCTGGCTGCACAGCCTCACCGCCAAGGACCTTTGAAAGATGCGGATATTACAGCTGCATTCCAGTTCTTATTCTAAAAGCAAAAAGATACACAAGTTTGTTTCTTTATGTACAAAAAAGACCTGCGTTCCAATTCGGCTCGCAGGTCTTTTGTATGTGAAAATTGTCTTATTCCTCTACATAGTTTCCAAGGAAAGAGAAGTTGTTCAATTCACTGGACAACTCGCAGATTAAATCCAGGGTTTTCTCATCGGTGACTTTTCCGGTGAAGTCTAAGTAAAAATCATACTGGAAATCGTATGGAGAATCTTCGGAGATCACATGGGCAGGGCGGGATTCGATTTTGGTAAGATTCAGTCCGTGCATGGCAAACCGTCCCAAAACACTGTATAAAGAACCGGTCTTATGGTCCAAAGAGAAGCAAAGACTGATTTTGTTTGCCTCTGTGGGAATAGCCATTTCTTTTTTGATAGCAACAAAACGGGTGCGGTTATTCTGGAGATTTTGGACATTTTTTTGCAAAATCTTCAATCCGTACTGCTCTGCGGCCAACTCGGAGCAAATTACGCCGGAGGTGCAGTCGTTGATCTCCGCAATCTTTTTGGCAGCCATGGCGGTGTTAACAAACTGAATCGGTTGATAACCGTGGGCTTTGATAAATTCAGAGCATTGAGAAAGCGCCTGTGGGTGAGAGGTGATGGTGTGAACCGATTTCATAGAAGCACCTTGCGGGGCAGCCAAGCAGTGCCGTACCTGAACGGTGGTGGCAGCAATGATGGAGAACCGATACTTCATAATCAGGTCGTATACCTCAGCCACAGAGCCGGCAGAAGAGTTTTCTACCGGCAGAATACCAATGTCTGCTTTACCTTCTTCCAAAGCGCAAAAAACGTCATTGTGAGAACTTTGGAATGCCAGCTCTCGATTTGGGAAGAGCGTGATGGCTGCCTCATTGGCGTAGGAGCCGCTTCCCACACAGGCTACGGTTTTACCGGCGGACAATACCTCTAGGGGCGCAGTACGCTTCATAGCGGCTACAATGGTATCTCTGCAAGAAACACCGGAGTTCATCAGTTTGTGCTGCCGCATTCGGCTCAGAGACATCATGACGGTATACAGCATCTTGGCTTCGGTGTCGAAATCATCTGCGCTTTTTGCCACCTTGTCCAAAATTTGATTTTCCCGAGATTCGTTGAAAATCGGCAAGTTTTGCTCTATTTTATTTTTGGCAACCTGTTCGGAGCACTTCATTCGCTCGATGAAGAGCGGAAGAAGTTGACTGTCAATTTCATCAATTTTTTGTCTGATTTCAGATAACGACATAGCAAACACCTCGTATGATTTTACTGGAAGTTCTTGCCGGATGAGTAGAAATTTCCGACAGAAATGAAAAAAAATAAAAATACGTATTGACAAACAATGCTTTTACTAATAAGATGTGGATAGGGAACTGGAAGCAAACCGATGCAAACCAATCCGACGTGGGTTATTGTAACACATTTTCTGTTACTTTGTCCACATTGCAATTATGTTTCATTGCATTAAAACAAATTTTAAAGAATTTTTAGGAGGAACGAAAGTTATGGTACTGGAGAAGGTAAAGGCAATCCTTGCGGAGCAATTTGATGTAGAGGAAGATACAATTACAATGGAGACATCCGTAGCAGAAGATCTGGGCGCAGATTCCCTGGACGTTGTTGACCTGCTGATGTCCATTGAGGACGAGTTTGAAATCGAAATTCCTGATACTGAGATCGAGAACATGAAGACTGTTGGCGATCTGGTAAAATACATCGAGGCAAATTCCTAATTTTAAACTTAGGAATTTCTACCCCCCGCCCATTGGTTTGGCGGGGGGATTTTGTTTTTTTCGGTGAAAATTCCAAGCGGGATGAAAAATATAGTTGAAAAACCTCGACAGGGTCGGTATAATAAAAACAGTATGCCTATTCGCCAACCGGCAGGCATTGGTTCTGTGAAATACAACTATTTAGGAGAGATAGACATTATGGCAGAGAAAAACGGTCAAAAGAAATTGGTAGAAGCCATTACCCCAATGGAGGAAGACTTCGCCAAATGGTATACGGACATCGTGAAAAAAGCGGAGCTGATGGATTACACCAGCGTTCGTGGCTGCATGGTGATCCAACCTTACGGTTATGCGCTTTGGGAGAACATCCAGTCTATTCTGGACAAGCGATTCAAAGAACTGGGACATGAAAACGTTTCCATGCCAATGTTCATTCCGGAAAGCCTGCTTCAAAAAGAAAAGGATCACGTAGAAGGCTTTGCGCCGGAGGTTGCATGGGTAACTCATGGTGGCAGCGAGGAACTGCAAGAGCGTCTTTGTGTTCGCCCAACTTCCGAAACCTTGTTCTGTGATTACTACTCCAAAGTAATTCATTCTTACCGGGATCTGCCGAAGCTGTATAATCAATGGTGCTCCGTTGTTCGTTGGGAAAAAACCACCCGTCCGTTCCTGCGCTCCGTAGAGTTCCATTGGCAGGAGGGCCACACCATGCACGAAACAGCAGAGGAGGCAATGAGAGAAACAGAGCAGATGCTCAATGTTTATGCCGACTTCTGTGAGAACAGTTTGGCTATTCCAGTAATTAAGGGTCGTAAGACCGACAAAGAGAAGTTTGCCGGCGCAGAAGCTACCTACACTGTAGAAGCTATGATGCACGACGGTAAAGCCTTGCAGTCCGGTACCAGCCACTACTTTGGCGATGGATTTGCAAAAGCCTTTGATATTACCTTCCAAGGCAGAGATAACGAGAGCAAGCATCCACACCAGACCTCTTGGGGTATGTCCACTCGTATTATCGGTGGTATCATCATGACTCACGGCGATAACAGCGGTTTGGTATTGCCTCCGGCAGTTGCTCCGATTCAGGTAATGATTATTCCGATCGCACAGCATAAGCCGGGCGTACTGGATAAGGCAGGCGAGCTGCTGGAGCGCTTGAAGAAATCCTTCCGTGTAAAGATGGATGATTCCGAGCAAAGCCCGGGTTGGAAGTTCGCACAGTATGAAATGAAGGGTGTGCCGCTTCGTCTGGAGATTGGTCCAAAGGATATTGAAAAGGGTCAGTGTGTTCTGGTTCGTCGTCACGACAGAGAGAAGGTTTTCGTATCTCTGGATAACTTGGAAGAAGCCATTGCAGAGCAGCTCCAAGCAGTACGGGACGGTATCTATGAAAAGGCACTGAACCGCCGCAAGGATATGACCTATGTAGCTAAGACCATGGAAGAGCTGAAGAACATTGCAGATACACAGCCGGGTCTGATTAAAGCAATGTGGTGCGGTGATTTGGCTTGCGAGGAGAAGATTAAGGAAGATGCCGGTCTGACCTCTCGTTGTATGCCGTTCGAGCAAGAGCAGATTACAGATACTTGTGTTTGCTGCGGTAAGCCTGCAAAGCACATGGTATATTGGGGCAAAGCCTATTAAGCAGCCCTTTGTATAAACGAAAAACAGCAAACCAATGCTTTTCAAGAGAGAGCGGCGGATTGCTGTTTTTTTATTTACAATTTTGTCATGTGATTTTCATATAAAAGGAAGATAATAAAAATAAGAACAGAAAGGAGTAAGCATCATGGTAGACAGGCTGTTGGATTCTGCATTGGAATCGGTTACGAAACATTGGGAAAAGAGCGATCAAAAGGTATTGGACAAGCAAGTGTTTCCGGTAGGCGTAGCGGAGCAGCAGAATCTTCGCTACGGGACTGACCAAAATCAAACACTGGATCTCTATTATCCGGAGAAGCATCAGGGAAACCTGCCAGTGCTGATTCATTTTCATGGCGGCGGTTTTTTCTATGGAGATAAGTCCCATGATCGTGCCTTTGGACAGGGAATGGCGGCTCGTGGGTTTTTGGTAGTAAATTGCAATTATCGTTTGGCAGAGAATGAAGTAAAGGTTTGGCACCAGCTGTGGGATTGCGGCTGCGCTGCCAAATGGGTAGAATCCCATCTTGCCGAATATCACGGCGACCCGGAACGTGTTTTTCTTTCCGGTGGTTCGGCAGGGGCAGTGTTTGCTGTTTTGCTGGCAGTGATGCAGGTCAGTCCCAGATTGCGTCGCCTTTACAGTGTGCCGGAGGTTGCGTTTCAATATAAAGGAATTTTTAGCACCTGCGGTTTTTTTGGCTACGACAGTAAAAGGATGGCGTTTCGATGCCAACGGCGAATCTGCTTCGGAAAGAATTGGGAAACCCATCCGTTGTATCAAGAGTTGTTGTGGCACAATCTTCCGGAGCTTTCTCAACTGCCGCCGGTCTTTTTAGTTAGCGGTCATGATGATTGGCTGAAATCCATGACGTTGTCCTTTGATCGCTTGCTGACACGTTTGGGTGTTTCTCATCGGTTGTTATTTTTGCCGAGGGGACAAAAGGAGAAGCTGGGGCATTTAATTACCATCATGCGCCCGGATTTACCGGCTTCTCAAATGGTATTAAATACGGCTACGGAGTGGCTTCTTTCAGAGGAGGAGAAACACCCGGCAGCGATGGAAAAGAGAGCCTAGGAAACAAGCCATTCCTTGCGGAAAAAGAAATTGAAAAAAATTAGAAAAAACACTTGCATTCTGCTATAGTATATGGTATTATAATCTTGCGTGACTGCAATAGATATGCGATGAAGCGGGAGGTTGCGGCCAAAAAGCCGGTTTTTCCGTGGAGTATGTCCGATTTTAAACCGGGCGAAAGAATAATGAGTATTTGCAAGACAGACCTGCTTTGTCAGAAGAGGGTGTATTATGCCCTTGCGCTGTTTTGTGCTCAGACACTTTTGAAATCTACCCGGATCTCGTTCACGAGTTCCGGTTTTTAAATGTGACGGGATGAAACACCCGGCACAGTTGAACAGAAAGAAAGTGCCGCCCGCCAACTACAATAAGGAGGCGATTACATTGGCAGTCAAGGAAAAAATCAGAATCAGAATCAAGGGTTACGATCATCAACTGGTTGACCAGTCCGCTGAGAAGATTGTTCAAACAGCGAAGCGTACAGGCGCCAGAGTTTCCGGTCCAGTGCCGCTGCCCACAGAGAAGCAGATCATCACTATTCTCCGTGCGGTACACAAGTACAAGGACAGCCGTGAGCAGTTTGAGATGCGTACACACAAGAGACTGATCGACATTCTGAGACCATCCAACAAAACTGTTGAAGCGTTGATGGGCTTGGAGCTCCCTGCAGGCGTTGAGATTGAGATTAAACTTTAATCTGAACCAACCGGCAGTCGGGGTCATGTTGGCGAAAGTCAACCAATAACCTAACAGGAGGTAAAAACAATGCAAAAAGCGATTATTGGCAAGAAGATCGGCATGACGCAGATTTTCGACGAATCGGGAAAGGTTATCCCGGTAACCGTTGTAGAAGCAGGTCCATGTGTTGTATCACAGAAAAAGACTGTTGAAAACGATGGTTATGCTTCCATTCAGATCGGTTTTGGCGACATGAAGGCTCAGAAGGTAACAAAGCCAATGAGAGGTCATTTCGCAAAGGCTGATGTAGCTCCGAAGAGAACACTTCGTGAGTTCAGAGTGGAAAACATTGATGCTTATAATGTGGGTGACCTCATTAAGGCAGACGTTTTCGAGGCTGGTGAGAAAGTTGACATCACCGGTACAAGCAAGGGTAAAGGTTATGCAGGCGTAATCAAGCGCTGGAACTTTGCTAGACTGAAAGAGTCCCACGGTTCCGGCCCGGTAGCACGTCACGGTGGTTCCATCGGTATGTGTTCCGACCCTTCCAAGGTATTTAAAGGCAAGAAGATGGCTGGCCATCTGGGTGCCGAAAGAGTAACAGTACAGAATTTGACTGTTGTTAAAGTGGATGCAGAGAACAATCTGATTGCAGTTAAGGGCGCTATTCCGGGTCCAAACGGCGGCACTGTTCTGATTCACGACAGCATCAAAAAGGCGTAAGGGAAGGAGGAATAGACTATGCCTACAGTAGCAGTATTGGATATGGCTGGCAAGGAGGTCGGTAAGATCGAGCTTGCAGAGTCCGTATTCGGAATTGAGCCAAACAAGGCTGTTATGCTGGATATGGTGAAAAACTATCTGGCAAATCAGCGTCAGGGCACACAGTCGGCACTGACCCGCGCCGAGGTATCCGGTGGTGGTAGAAAGCCATGGAGACAGAAGGGTACCGGTCATGCAAGACAGGGTTCCACAAGAGCTCCACAGTGGAGACACGGTGGTATCGTGTTTGCTCCAAAGCCAAGAGATTACAGCTATTCCCTCAATAAGAAGGTAAAGCGTCTGGCTATGAAGTCCGCTCTTTCCGCTAAGGTTGCAGAGAGCGATATGATCGTTCTGGATGCAATCACACTGAACGAGTATAAGACAAAGACAATTGCAGCTATGCTGAAGGCTGTTGGCTCCGAGAAGAAGACACTGATCGTTCTCCCAGAGTTGAACGAGAAGGTAATCGCTTCCGCAGCAAACATCCCAGGCGTAAAGACAGCTATGGTGAATACCCTGAATGTATATGACATTCTCAACGCAGACAAGTTCATTGTTGTTAAGGATGCCGTAGCTCAGATTGAGGAGGTGTATTGCTAATGACAGCACAAGATATCGTAATTCGTCCGATCATCACTGAGAGAAGCGTAAGCGGCTTTGGCTTGAAGAAGTACACCTTTCAGGTTGCGAAAAACGCAAACAAAATCGAGATTGCAAAAGCAGTAGAAGAACTGTTCGACGTTGAGGTTGCAAAGGTAAACACCATCAACGTAAGAGGTAAGTTCCGCCGTCAGGGCAGACACGAAGGCTACACTCCATCTTGGAAGAAGGCTATCGTTACCCTGACAGAGAAGAGCAAGACCATCGAGTTCTTTGAGGACATGATGTAATCTCTGACCCAATCAAGAGCAGAGGCAAAGTATGGGGGTTGCCATATCCCCGCAAAGCCATCATGAGGAGTGTGAAACCGAATGGCAATTAAGAATTATAAACCTACCACACCTTCCAGACGGAATATGTCCGTTACGGACTTCACTGTTCTGTCTAAGGTTGATCCGGAAAAGAGCTTGTTGGCTCCGCTGAACAAGAAGTCCGGTCGTAACAGCTATGGTAGAATTACAGTTCGTCACAGAGGTGGCGGCAACCGCAGAAAGTACCGTCTGATCGACTTTAAGCGTCAGAAGCACGGTATGAATGCAACTGTACTCACAATCGAGTATGATCCAAACCGTTCCGCTTTCATCGCACTGGTACAGTACGAGGACGGCGAGAAGAGATATATTCTGGCACCAAACGGCCTGAAGGTTGGCGACGTAGTTGTTTCCGGTCCTGATGCAGACATCAAGCCTGGTAACGCTCTGCCGCTGATCAACATCCCAACCGGTACATTCATCCACAACGTTGAGTTGTACCCAGGTAAGGGTGGTCAGCTGGCTCGTTCCGCTGGCAACATGGCACAGCTTATGGCTAAGGAGCAGGGCATGGCATTGCTGAGACTGCCTTCCGGCGAGCTTCGCAACGTTCCTGCAAACTGCATGGCTACTGTTGGTCAGGTTAGCAACACCGACCACGAGAACGTAAAGATCGGTAAAGCTGGTCGTACCCGTCACATGGGCATCCGTCCAACTGTTCGTGGTTCCGTAATGAACCCATGCGATCACCCACACGGTGGTGGTGAGGGTAAAGCACCGATCGGCCGTCCAGGTCCTGTTACACCTTGGGGCAAGCCGGCTCTGGGCTACAAGACTCGTAACCCGAAAAAGGCTTCCAGCAAGTTCATCGTTAGACACAGAAACGGTAAGTAAGGCATACAGAAAGGAGCTTGACAAAACATGGGCAGAAGCGTTAAAAAAGGTCCTTATGTACAGCCTGTGCTGTTGAAAAGGATTGAACAAATGAATGCAGCCGGCGAAAAAGCTATCGTGAAAACATGGAGCAGAGCTTCCACAATTTTCCCGGATTTCGTTGGTCACACAATTGCGGTTCACGACGGCCGCAAGCATGTTCCGGTGTATGTAACGGAAGATATGGTTGGTCACAGACTCGGTGAGTTTGCACCTACCAGAACATTTAAAGGTCACGCTGGTTCTAAGACCGGCGGTAAGTAAGGCCGAAAGGAGTTGTTAGTATGGAAGCAAGGGCATATCTGAAATACGCCCGCATTTCTCCACGTAAGGTCGAGATCGTGCTGGACTTGATCCGGAATCAAGATGCCGACAAGGCTATGGCTATCCTGAAGCATACCCCAAAGGCCGCTTGTGAAGATTTGCAAAAGCTGCTGAAGTCCGCAATGGCTAACGCAGAAAACAATAAGAACATGGACACTTCCAGACTGTACGTTGCTGAGTGCTTCGTTTGTCCGGGTCCAATCCTGAAGCGCATTCGTCCAAGAGCACAGGGCCGCGCATTTAGAATCGACAAGAAAACTTCGCACGTAACCCTCGTGCTCAAGGAAAGAGAATAAGACAGGAGGTAAGACAATGGGACAGAAAGTTCATCCACACGGCATTCGTGTAGGTGTTATTAAAGACTGGGATTCCCGCTGGTTCGCAAAGAAGCGCGACTTCGGCGATACACTGGTTGAAGACTACAACCTGCGTAAAACCCTGAAGAAGCAGCTGGCAGCCGCTGGTGTTCCGAAAATCGAAATCGAGCGCGACGCTTCCAAGGTTCGCGTACACATTCACTGCGCTAAGCCGGGTATGGTTATCGGCAAGGGCGGTTCCGAGATCGAGAAGCTCCGCCTCCAGTGCGAAGCTATGCTCAAGAAGCCTGTTGTAATCAACATCGTTGAGGTGAAGACTCCTGATCTGAACGCTCAACTGGTTTCCGAAAACATTGCACAGCAGCTGGAAAAGAGAATTTCTTTCCGCCGCGCAATGAAGCAGAGCATCGGTCGTGCTATGAGAATGGGTGCTAAGGGTATCAAGGTTCAGGTATCCGGTCGTCTGGGTGGCGCTGAAATCGCTCGCTCCGAAACTTACCATGACGGCACTATTCCGCTGCAAACACTGAGAGCTGACATTGACTACGGCTTTGCTGAGGCTGCTACAACCTACGGCCGTATCGGTGTTAAGGTCTGGATTTACAGAGGCGAGGTTTTGCAAGACAACAACCGTAGCCGCAAGGAAGGAGGCAATAAATAATGCTGTTGCCTAAGCGCGTTAAATACCGTAGAGTTCACCGTGGTCGTTTGACCGGTAAGAGCTACCGCGGCAATAAAGTGACAAACGGCGAGTTCGGCATTCAGGCACTCGAGCCGGCATGGATTACCTCCAACCAAATCGAGGCTGCTCGTATTGCCATGACCCGTTACTGCAAGAGATTCGGTAAAGTTTGGATCAAGATTTTCCCAGACAAGCCAATCACTGAGAAGCCAGCTGAAACTCGAATGGGTTCCGGTAAAGGTTCTCCAGAGTACTGGGTAGCTGTTGTTAAGCCAGGCAGAGTGATGTTCGAGATCGGCGGCGTTTCCGAGGAAACAGCTCGCGAAGCACTCCGCCTTGCATCCCACAAGCTGCCAATCAAGTGCAAGTTTGTGAAAAGAGAAGAGGAGGGTGAGAAGTAATGAAGGCTGCAGAGATTAGAAGCATGTCCAACGAAGAATTGAACAATAAGCTGAAGGACCTCAAGGCCGAGCTTTTCAACCTTCGTTTTCAGCTCGCAATCAACCAACTTGAGAACCCGATGCGTATTTCCGCTGTGAAGAAAGATATCGCTCGCGTTAAGACCATCCTGCGTGAGAACGAGATCAAGAACGGCATCAATGCGTAACGGAAGGGAGGATTAGTTGTGAGCGAAAGAAACATGAGAAAAACCATGGTTGGCAAGATCGTTAGCGACAAAATGGACAAAACCGTTGTTGTTGCCATCGAGGATAGCGTTAAGCATCCACTTTACAACAAGATCGTGAAGCGCACCTACAAGCTGAAGGCACACGACGAGAATAACGAGTGTAAGATCGGCGATAAGGTTCGCGTTATGGAGACCCGTCCTCTGTCCAAGGATAAGAGATGGAGACTCGTAGAAATCATTGAAAAAGCGAAATAAGTCGCTAAATTGTGCAAAGTAAGTAAAAGGAGGAACGCACTGTGATTCAACAACAGACCTACCTCAAGGTTGCCGATAACACCGGCGCAAAAGAGCTTATGTGCATCCGCGTTCTCGGTGGTACAGGCAGAAGATATGCCAATGTCGGCGACGTTGTGGTTGCTTCCGTTAAAAAAGCAGCACCGGGCGGCGTTGTTAAAAAAGGTGAAGTCGTAAAGGCAGTCATCGTTCGCACCGCATTCGGTGTTCGTCGTGAGGACGGCACCTACATTCGCTTTGACGAGAATGCAGCTGTTATCATTAAAGAAGATAAAAATCCAAAGGGTACACGTATCTTTGGGCCAGTGGCCAGAGAGCTCCGTGATAAAGACTACATGAAGATTCTGAGTCTTGCCCCTGAAGTACTTTAATTGGAGGTGTTGCTATTATGAATAAAGTTCATGTGAAAACCGGTGACACCGTCATCATGTTAAGCGGCAGAGATAAAGGCAAGGAAGGCAAAGTCATCGCTGTTAGCCCAAAGGAAGGCAAAGTCATCGTTGAGGGCTGCAACTATGTAACAAAGCACGTGAAGCCTCGCAGAGTCGGTGAGCAGGGCGGTATCGCCAAAGCCGAGAGCGCTGTGTATGCTTCCAAAGTTCAGCTCGTATGCTCCAGCTGCAGCAAGCCTACACGTGTCGCACACAAAATCGAAGGCGATAAGAAAGTTCGCGTTTGCAAAAAGTGCGGCAAATCGCTGTAAGGAGGATACAAATGGCTAGACTTAAGGATTATTATAAGGCAGAAGTTGCTCCTGCATTGATGAAAAAGTTTTCTTACAGCAGCGTAATGGAAATTCCGAAGCTGGATAAGATCGTTATCAACGTAGGCGCAGGCGAAGCAAAAGACAATTCAAAGGCCATTGACGCCATCATGACAGATCTCTCTCAGATCACCGGTCAAAGACCACAGGTCTGCAAAGCTAAGAAGTCCGTTGCAAACTTCAAGCTCCGTGAGGGTATGCCAATCGGCGTTAAGGTTACACTCAGAGGCGAGAGAATGTATGAGTTCTTGGATAGACTCTTCAACGTTGCTCTGCCAAGAGTTAGAGACTTCAGAGGTATCAACGCAAACTCTTTCGACGGCCGTGGTAACTACAACATGGGTATCAAAGAGCAGTTGATTTTCCCTGAAATCGACTATGATAAGATCGACAAGGTTCGCGGAATGGACATCTGTTTCGTTACAACCGCAAAGACCGACGAAGAGTCCAAAGAGCTTCTCACTCTGATGGGCGCTCCGTTTGCGAAGTAAGGAGGGATTATTGTGGCCAAAACTTCTATGAAGATCAAACAGCAGAGAGGCTCTAAGTTCAGCACTCGTCAGTACAACAGATGCAAAATCTGTGGTCGGCCGCACGCCTATCTTCGTAAGTTCGGTATTTGCCGTATTTGCTTCAGAGAGCTCGCTTACAAAGGCGAGATCCCAGGCGTAAAGAAAGCAAGCTGGTAAGCTTAGCAAAGGAGGTAAACGGTATGCAAATTACAGATCCAATTGCCGATTTGCTGACTCGTATTCGTAATGCGAGTGCTGCAAAGCATGACTCTGTCGAGATTCCTGCTTCCAACATGAAAAAAGCGATCGGTCAGATCCTGGTGGATGAGGGCTATGTAAAGAGTTACACCGTTGCAGAAGACGGCAAGCAAGGCATGATTAAAGTTGTTCTCAAGTATGGCGAGGGCAAGACCCCTGTCATCAAGGGCCTGCGCAGAGTTTCCAAGCCGGGTCTCAGAATTTATTCCAATGCAGAAAATATGCCAAAGGTTATCAAAGGCCTGGGCGTTGCCATCGTTTCCACATCTAAGGGCGTTATGACAGATCGTCAGGCTCGCAAGGAAAATATCGGCGGCGAAGTTCTCGCATTTATCTGGTAAGGAAAGGGGTGCTACTATGTCAAGAATTGGAAGAAAACCCGTAAATATTCCCGCTGGCGTTGAGGTAAACCTGGATAACGCCAACGTAATGACTGTGAAAGGTCCAAAGGGCACACTGACACAGCAGTTCCACAAGAACATGGCCATTGCAGTTGAAGGTTCCGAGATCAACATCACTCGTCCAAACGACGACAAAGAGAACAGATCTCTCCATGGTCTCACAAGAACCCTCATCAACAACATGGTAGTTGGCGTTACCGACGGCTTCAAGAAGGAGCTGGAGGTTAACGGCGTAGGTTACCGTGTGCAGATGACAGGTAACGATCTGGTGATGAACATCGGTTATTCTCACCAGGTAATCATTCCACAGCCTGAAGGCATCAAGATTGAGTGCCCAGGTCCAAACAAGATCACCGTTTCCGGCGCTGACAAGCAGAAGGTTGGTCAGCTTGCCGCTGAGATCCGTGAGAAGCGTCTCCCAGAGCCATATAAGGGCAAGGGTATCAAGTACGCAGACGAAGTGATCCGCCGCAAGGAAGGCAAAGCAGGTAAGGGTAAATAAGGTAAGGAGTTGAATTGAAATGGTGAATAAGGCTGACAAAAACACAGCCCGTCTCAAGCGTCACCGTAGAGTGCGCGGCAAGATCTCCGGCACTGCAGAGTGCCCACGCCTTAATGTGTTCCGCTCCAGCAAGAACATCTATGCCCAGATCATTGATGATGTTAACGGAGTTACGCTTGTAGCAGCTTCCACACTGGACAAAGAGTTCACTGGCAATGGCGGAAACAAAGAGGCAGCACGCGAAGTTGGCAAGATGATTGCAAAGCGTGCAGCAGATAAGGGTATCACTGAGGTTGTATTTGACCGCGGTGGCTATATTTTCCACGGCCGTGTGCAAGAGCTGGCCGAAGGCGCCCGTGAGGGCGGCCTCAACTTCTAAGAAGGAGGAGTATTCTTTTGGCTAGAATTGACGCAACAACACTGGATTTAAAAGAGCACGTGGTTGCCATCAACCGCGTATCCAAAACCGTTAAGGGCGGCCGTATCTTTAAGTTCGCAGCTCTCGTAGTTGTAGGCGACGGCAACGGCATTGTAGGTTTTGGTATCGGTAAAGCAGGTGAAGTTCCGGATTCCATCCGCAAGGGCATTGAGGATGCAAAGAAGAATCTGGTGAAGATCTCCACCCGCGGTTCCACAATTCCACACGAAGTCATCGGTGAGTTCGGTGCAGGCAGAGTGCTCCTGAAGCCAGCCGCACCTGGTACCGGTGTTATCGCCGGCGGTCCTGTTCGTGCTGTTATCGAAGCAGCAGGTATTAAGGACATCAGAACAAAGGCGCTGCGCTCCAACAACCCATGCAACGTAGTTCGTGCTACACTGGAGGGTCTGAAGAGCCTGCGTACCGCTGAAGAGGTTGCTGCTATCCGCGGCAAGTCCGTAAAAGAAATTTTATAAGGAGGGCAGCAGTTATGGCACAGCTCAAAATTAAGCTGGTAAAAAGTCTGATCGGCAGCAAGAAAGACCAAATTGCAACTGCCCAATCACTGGGTCTCCGGAAGATCGGTGATGAGACAACCCAGCCGGATAATGCACAGACCAAGGGTAAGGTGGCAAAAATCATCCACCTCATCGACGTTACAGAAGCGTAAGAAGGAGGTGCGACACAATGAATTTGCATGATTTGACTTCCGTACCAGGCTCTACACAAGAGCGCAAGCGTATCGGTAGAGGCCATGGCTCCGGTTGGGGCAAGACCTCCGGTAAGGGCCACAAGGGTCAGAAAGCGAGATCCGGTAAGGGTTTCCGTCCTGGCTTTGAAGGCGGTCAGATGCCACTCCAAAGACGTATTCCTAAGAGAGGCTTTAACAACATTTTCGCTAAGACAATCCTGTCTGTAAATGTTGGTCAGCTGGAGTGCTTTGACAACGGCGCAGTAGTAGACATTAATGCACTGTACGAAGCAGGCATTATTAAGAAGCCTTGCGACGGTGTTAAAATTCTGAGCAACGGTAAGCTCACAAAAAATTTGACAGTGAAAGTGAATGCTTTCTCTGAGGCAGCAAAAGTAAAGATTGAAGCTGCTGGCGGGAAAACCGAGGTGATCTGACTTGTTTAAAACAGTCGCGAACGCCTGGAAGGTACCGGAATTTCGGAAAAAGATTCTGTTCACGCTGCTAGTCATTGTTATTTTCCGGATCGGTTCCGTTATTCCGGTTCCGTTCTTGGATACCACCGCACTTTCCAACTTAATGAACGAAAGTGCAGCGGACGGCACAGCGCTGGGATATCTGAATATGTTATCCGGTGGCGCTTTTGCGCAAGCGACCTTGTTTGCGCTGTCCATCACACCATATATTAACGCATCCATTATCATGAACCTGCTGGCTGTCGCCATTAAACCGCTGGAGCGGTTGGCGAAGGAAGGCGCAGAGGGGCAGAAGAAGTTGAATACCATCACTCGATTGTTAACAATTGGTATTGCGGTGGTATCTGCTACAGGTTACTACTTCTATCTGCGTAACAGCCGTGATCCATCCGGCAACAGCATTACTATGTATAACAGCGGTGCGTCCCAGTGGTTCTCCGCAATCGTTATTGTATTGACCTTTACGGCAGGCGCTGCTTTGTTGATGTGGCTCGGTGAGCAAATCAACAAAAGGGGTATTGGTAACGGCATCTCCATTATCTTGTTTGCGGGTATCGTGGCAAGAATGCCAACCATCATCAACTACCTGATCTCCTACTTCAAGGAGGCTGTTGAGTACCCAACTCTGTTTGGTCAATATTTCGTACTGGTTCCAATCTTTGCATTGATCTTCTTCGCTTTGGTTTGGTTCATTGTATTTATGAATGATTCCGAGCGTCGGATCCCGGTTCAGTACGCAAAGCGGGTTGTTGGCAGAAAGATGTATGGCGGACAGAACACACATATCCCGATCAAGATCGGTGGTACCGGTGTTATGCCCGTTATCTTCGCCAGCTCCCTGCTTTCCATCCCAAGCACCATCCAAGTATTCCTTGGCGACAAGGTTACCGGATTCTGGAAAGGCTTCCTTGACGCATTCTCCTCTTCCGGTTGGATTTATTGTGTGGTTTATGCAGTGCTGATTTTCATGTTTGCATTCTTCTACATGAGCATTCAGTACAACCCGTTAGAAATGGCAAACAATCTGAAGCAAAACCACGGCACCATTCCGGGAATTCGTCCGGGCCGTCCAACTTCTGATTATATTTCCAAAGTTTTGTCAAAACTCACATTGATCGGTGCATTCTTCCTTGCAATCATCGCTCTCGTTCCCATCGTCTACGGCGCAGCAACCGGCATGGGCAATTTGGGTATGAGCGGTACATCTATCATCATTCTCGTTGGTGTTGCACTGGAAACAGTTAAGCAGATCGAGTCTCAGATGATGATGAGAAGCTACAAGGGCTTCCTGGATTAAAGAACTAAGATAGGTGAATCGGAGGTAAGGAAATGAATATCATACTTCTCGGCGCTCCTGGTGCCGGAAAGGGCACACAGGCCGCAGTTATCTGCGACTATCTTAAAATCCCAACAATTTCCACGGGTAACATTATCCGTGCTGCGCTGA
>CAKSOB010000020.1 GCA_934476545.1 uncultured Eubacteriales bacterium
AAGAAATCCATTCTGTGATTGCAGCAACTGTTGATGATAGCGGTCTGCCTGTTACATGTGCGATTGATATAATGGATAGTGACGAAAAAGGATTGTATTTTTTAACGGCAAAAGGAAAAGGCTTTTATACCCGCTTAAAGAAAAATGAATATGTTGCACTAACGGGGATAAAGGGTAAGGATACTTTGTCTTGTGTGGCAATATCGCTACGTGGAAATGTAAAAGAACTTGGAAACACGCTCTTACCTTGGCTGCTTGAAAAAAATCCATATATGCAGGAGATTTATCCCACAAAGGAATCCCAAAAGGCGTTGACAGTATTCCTAATTTATGAAGGCAGTGGCGAATGGTTTAACCTTTCCAAACAGCCGATTGAGCGAGCTTCTTTTACAATCGGCAACGGCTTGCTTACCGGCAAGTGCTGACGACGTTCTTCTTGCTCGTCAAACGGCTGCGTAATATCTCGTGGAGTAAACTCACAAATCGCACCGGTAATGTCCTTTGGAATATCTACCAAAACCGGACCCTTTCTGCCTTCGTTAGCAATACGGAAGGCATGACGAAGGGTGTCTGCCAAGTTCTCTACCTTTTTCACAATAAAGTTGTGCTTGGTAATCGGCATGGTAATACCTGTGATGTCCACCTCTTGGAAGCTGTCCAAGCCCAACAAGTTCAGGTTTACGTTACCGGTGATGGCAACCATCGGAACGGAATCCATGTAAGCGGTGGCAATACCGGTAACCAAGTTGGTTGCCCCTGGGCCGGAGGTTGCAATGCACACACCGGTTTTTCCGCTGGCACGGGCATATCCGTCTGCTGCGTGGGCTGCGCCTTGCTCATGGGCAGTGCAGATGTGATTAATTCGATCTTGATATTCGTAAAGGGCGTCATAAATATTCAAAACGGCGCCGCCGGGATAGCCGAATACGGTATCGACTTTCTGCTCCAGCAAGCATTCCATGATAATTTGTGCTCCTGTTAAACGCATAATTAACTCTCCTTTGATTTAAAACCGGTGGTTCTGTTCCATACAGCACCGCCTTTGTGTTTACAATGGGAATAATAAAAAAAGTCCTCGTCTCCTACTAAGAGACGAAGACTGAACGCTCCGTGGTACCACTCTTTTTCCACAGCAATCCTGTGACACTTTCCGCATCGAAACCAATGCTCTCCCTTATAACGTGGGGACGACGGGCTTCCGCTTACTGCCTTTCGGGTTCTGCTGCCTGCTGTGGAGGGATTAACACAGGACTTTGTACCGACTCGCACCAAATGTCGGCTCTCTGTACCAAAGCAATCTGTGTATGGTCTCCGTCATTGCATTTAATATTATACTAAACCATATAATTTATGATAATCCGTTTCCTGTCGTTTGTCAAGTGATTCCGCAACCGTTTTTCAATTTTTATCAATTTTCGTTTTTTCTTGTCACGTTTGATCCCAAGTCCACCTGATCCAAGATTCCTGCCAGCTTTGCCAAGGCAACACCGTAGTTAGTGATAGCGGTACCACTCTCCTGCACCCGATGAATTCGGGACAAGACGTGCTTCTTGTTAAACATACAAGCACCGCAATGGATAATCAGATCATAATCATCTAAATTCTCCGGAAAATCAGCGCCGCTGACAAGGTCGATCTGCATGGTTTCGCCGTATCGTTTTCGCAGCAGCGCGGGAATCTTCACCCGACCGATGTCTTCCTCTAACGGCGCGTGGGTGCAGGCTTCGGCAATCAGCACCTTAGAAGTTCCATTTAAGGTGTCAATTTTCTCTGCGCCATCTACAAAAGCTTGCAAATCTCCTTTATAGGCGGCAAACAACACGGAAAAGGAAGTCAGGCGACTTTCTTTCGGCTTTTTGGCATACACCAGCGGAAAGACTTGGGAATCCGTAATGATCAATGCCGGTGGCTTCGCCAAGGCTGCCAGTGCCGTATCCAACCGATTGGCAGTGGTACACAGCACCACGCATTGGTTATCCAATAAATCTCGAATGGTTTGCACTTGGGGCAAAATCAACCGTCCTTTTGGTGCTTGAATATCCTGAGGCATTACCAATAAAACGGTATCATCGGGAGAAACCAACTGTCCGGTAATAGTCTTTTGCTCAAAGTCCTCCGGCACTGCCCGAATCATCGCCTGCTTTAAGGCTTCCATTCCCTCCCCTGTTTTGGCACTCACCAAAATCGGCGGTTCTTTTAAGCAGGGTTCCACGGCTTTTGCCAAAGATTCCAGTTCTTCTTCCGAGCGGAGATCTGTTTTATTGATCACGCCTACCACCGGAATCTTTCGTTTTTTCAATTCTGTCAACCACTGCTGTTCTTTGGAAAAATCCAAGTCATCAAACAGCAGCAGTGCAATATCTGTTTTTTCCAAGGACTGCTTGGTTTTTTCCACCCGCATTTCGCCCAAATGACCGTCGTCATCAAAGCCGGCGGTATCAATCAACAAACAGGGACCGATTCCCGGAATTTCCATTGCTTTTGAAACCGGATCGGTAGTCGTTCCCGGCACATTGCTGACTAATGCAATATGCTGCCCCGTTATTCCGTTAATCAAAGAGGATTTTCCGCTGTTCCGCTTTCCGTACAAGCTGATATGCAGCCGGTTTGCACCGGGGGTATTGGTCAAGCTCATTGTCATCCCTCTTTCATTAGAAGCGGAAGTCCCGCTTACCTTCCATCAACTCTTTCAAGTACAGTTCCGCTCTTGCTTTTACCTTTGGATTCGGAACATGCTGAAGTTCCTCTTGGATAACGGCTTCACCCTTTTTCTTGGTGTCTTCGGAAGCATAGTCTTCCAAGTATTCTTTTAATGTCATGATCGCATTGGGCTGACAGCAGTTTGCGATTTGACCGGATTTTACAAGCTGCATAAACCGGTCACCGGTTCTGCCCTCTCGGTAGCAAGCGGTACAGAAGCTGGGAACATAGCCCAAATCCAACATCCAGTTTACAATCTCATCCAATGTGCGGGTATCCTCCACGTCAAACTGCTCTGTGGTTTGCTTCTCTACCACCGGCTCCTCCGGCTCTGCATATCCGCCAACACTGGTTTTGGAACCGCCGCTGATTTGGGAAACACCCAGCTCCAAGGCACGCTCCCGAGAACTCATGGACTCTCTGGTAGAAATAATCATTCCGGTGTATGGAACGGCAATTCGCAAAACAGCTACAATCTTTGCAAAAATATCCTCGGAAATACTGTTTTCAAAATCATTCACATCAATATCATCCGCAGGACGAATACGAGGCACACTGATGGTATGCGGTCCAACGCCCCAAACAGCTTCCAAATGCTCGGCGTGCATCAGCATACCCACAAAGTCATAGCGGTACTTATCCAGTCCAAACAAAACGCCGATGCCTACATCGTCAATGCCACCTTCCATGGCGCGGTCCATTGCTTCTGTGTGGTAAGCATAGTTGCTCTTTGGTCCGGTTGGATGAAGCTGCTCATAGGAATCCTTATGGTAGGTTTCTTGGAACAAAATATAGGTACCGATTCCTGCCTCATGAAGTTTTCTGTAATTTTCTACGGTGGTAGCAGCAATATTTACATTTACACGACGAATTGCACCGTTTTTATGCTTGATACTGTAAATGGTTTCAATGCTCTCCAAAATGTATTCGATCGGATTGTTTACCGGATCTTCGCCTGCTTCCAGCGCCAACCGCTTATGTCCCATATCTTGCAGAGCGATGACTTCCTGCTTGATTTCTTCTTGTGTCAGCTTTTTGCGGCACATGGTTTTATTTTTATAATGGTACGGACAATAGATACATCCGTTGACACAGTAGTTGGACAGGTACAGCGGCGCAAACATTACAATCCGGTTTCCGTAAAATTTTTGTTTGATTTTCTTTGCCAGCCCTTCAATCCGTTGGTTCAGATCGGGCAGGGTACATTCTAATAACACAGCGGCTTCTCTGTGAGACAGTCCCTTGCAGTCCTCCGCTCTGTCGAGAAGAGATTCGATCAATTCCCGATTTTCTTTATTTTCCTCCGCATAACGAAGGGTCTCTAAAATTTCTTCATCGTTGATAAATTCTGTGGCTACTCTTGATTTTGGATCATACATAATGCTTCTCCTTTCGATGTAACAGTATTTACCTAGTTTAGGCTTTGGTATAAATCGCTTTTACGGTAATATTCGGGATCATTCCCAGTTTGCCGCACAGGGCGCTAATGGTGTTATTCGGGGCGTCCACCACAATGCTAATGATGTTGATGCCCTTCTGGCGGTAAGGAAGTCCCATGCGCCCTACCACATATTGACTGTACTCCCCCAGAATTGCGTTAACCGGTTCGGAAGAGGCGTTGTCCTGTAACAGGATTCCCACCAATGCCACGCGGCTGTCGGTTGTGTTGCACATAATGACTGCTCCCTTTCTTTTGGGTAATGATGGGCGAAAAAGCAAACGCTCTGTGATGCAGAACAACACAGAGCGATCTATCTACGATTGCAAAGCCGAGGCTTTCTCCGTTTGCAGAAAAACCAAGGGCAGCAGTGCAGTGATCGCCTTATTGCTCGGAACTCCTTGCAGGTTAGTACGATTTGCTTTTTTGTCCGTCTTTCCGCACTTCTCGTGTTGGGAATTCTCCCGCCCGGTCAGCGCTTCGTAAAGACACTTTTATTATACCATACCGACTTTTTACAGGCAATCTTTTTTCTTTCAGATTGTAACAATATCACGAAAAGAATCGGAAAACGAAACAGAGTAATTGACAAGGTTTTAAAAAATCCGTTATAATAATAAGGTTGTAATAATATAGATTGTTTCAAAAAATAAAAAGCAAGTTTTCTCCTTGCTTTTTTCTATGATCGGAAGGAGTATCCATTATGAAAATATCCGAACTGCTGAATACAGACAAACCTTGTGTTTCCTGCGAAATCTTCCCGCCAAAACCCGGCGTTAGCTTAGAGGGCATTACACAGGTAGTGGACAAGCTGGCAGAAAGTAAGCCGAAATTCATCAGCGTTACTTACGGTGCTTCCGGAAGCAATTCCAATCGTACCGTAGAAATTGCAGCCGATATTCAAAACCGTCACCACATTCCGGCGTTGGCACACATGACTTGTGTTTGCGCCGATGATACTAAAATTGAAGAAACCCTGCAATCCTATAAGGAAAACGGCATCGAAAACATTTTGGCACTTCGCGGCGACCTTCCAAAAGATATGGATTCTTCTGCTCCTAGAACCTTCCAATATGCTTATCAACTGATTGAAAAAATCAAGAAGCACGGAGATTTCTGCATTGGTGCTGCCTGCTATCCCGAAGGACACGTAGAGTGCGCCCGCAAAGAGGACGATATCGACCACCTGAAGCAAAAGGTAGACAGCGGATGTGACTTCATGACAACACAAATGTTCTTCAACAATGATGTGCTCTATCACTTTTTGTATCGCACCCTTGCCAAAGGCATTGACATTCCGGTTGTTGCAGGCATCATGCCGGTAACCAATGCGGCGCAGATCAACCGAATCATTTCTTTGTCCGGTACCTATTTGCCGCCACGGTTCAAGTCCATGGTGGAAAAGTTTGAGAATAATCCGGAAGCCATGCTGCAAGCCGGTATTGCTTACACCACAGAGCAAATTATTGATTTGATTTGCAATGGCGTAAACCGCATTCATCTTTACACCATGAATAAGCCGGAAATTGCAGCGGCAATTTTCAAAAATCTGTCTTCGATTATTGGAGCATAAATCATGGATCTAAATCGTAAAGAAATCTACCGTTATCTCGGCTATAAAGGCACCGCCCCGGATGAAACGGTTTCCGCTGTGGTAGAGGATTCCATTGTCGAGCTGCTCCGTGTGATGCGGCCAAAATTTGTCAGCCGCCCGGTCACCATTACCCGTCCTTCGGAAAATATAGTACTGCTAGATACCATTGAGGTGCATAGCAAAAGTCTTTATCAGCACTTAGATACTTGTAGTGAAGGTGTTTTGCTTGCCGCCACACTGGGAGCCTCGGTGGATATGTTGATTCATCGGTATAATGTGATGGATATGAGCCGAGCTGTCATTTTGCAAGCCTGTGCAGCGGCCGCTATCGAACGTGTCTGTGACGATCATCAGGGTAAAATTGAGGAACAGGCAAAAGAAAAGGGATTATTTTTACGTCCTCGATTCAGCCCCGGCTATGGAGATTTTCCGCTCACCTACCAAAAGGATGTGCTGGGACTGTTGGATGCCCAACGGCGAATTGGGCTAACCCGCACAGAAAGCAATATGCTGACGCCCAGTAAATCGGTAACGGCAGTGATTGGATTTACACCGGTAGATACCAGTTGTCATATTTCTCGCTGCATGATTTGCAGTGCAAAAAATTGTCCATTCAGAAAGGAAGACTGACATGACCCCAACAATTCGTGACCTTTTGGGTAAACGGATGCTGTTCTTTGACGGCGCAATGGGTTCTCTCCTGCAACAAAACGGTTTGGTCGGCGGAGAAGCACCGGAGCGTTGGAACATCACCCACCCGGATGTCATTTTAAATATTCATAAATCGTATCTGGATGCCGGATGTGACATGATTAAAACCAACACATTTGGCGCTAACAGTGCAAAATTTACAGAAGAAGAATTTACCGCAAAAGAAGTTATCACGGCTGCTGTTAAGATTGCTCGACAAGCTGTGGATGAATGTGGACACGGCTACGTTGCCATGGATATTGGTCCTTCCGGTAAATTGATGAAACCCCTTGGTGACTTGAGCTTTGACCACGCTTATGAGCTGTTCTCCGAAATGGCAATTTGTGGCAGAGATGCCGGCGCCGATGCGGTTTTAATCGAAACCATGAGCGATACTTACGAGGTAAAAGCTGCCATATTGGCTGCAAAAGAAAATACCGATTTACCTGTCTTTGTCACCATGACTTTTGACGAACACGGAAAACTGCTGACCGGCGGTGATATTCCCGCTGCAGTAGCGCTGTTGGAAGGTTTGGGTGTAGACGGTATCGGCTTTAACTGCGGTCTTGGTCCGGAGCAGATGAAAAAATTACAGATTACGCTGAATGAATGCTGTTCTATTCCGGTTGTAATCAACCCAAATGCCGGCCTGCCGAAATTAGTAGACGGTAAAAACTTCTACGACGTAGGACCGGAAGAATTTGCAGTTGCTATGAAAGAAATTGCAGAGGGCGGCGCATGGGTCATTGGCGGATGCTGCGGCACTTCTCCTGCTCACCTGCAAAAAATGATTGAGGTTTGCAAGGATATTATTCCGAAGCCGTTAGTAGATAAGAACCGTACAGTAGTGTCCTCTTACGGACAAGCTGTAACCTTTGGCAAACGACCGGTTATCATCGGTGAGAGAATCAACCCAACCGGAAAATCCCGATTTAAAGAAGCACTGCGGAACCATGACATGGACTACATTCTGCGGGAAGGTTTGGCGCAACAAGGAAACGGCGCACATATTTTGGACGTTAACGTTGGTCTGCCGGAGATTGATGAAGTACAGCTGATGGAAGACGCTGTCGTTTCTCTGCAAAGTATCATTGATCTTCCTTTACAGATTGATACCACCAATGTGGAAGCTATGGAACGGGCAATGCGCATTTACAACGGTAAAGCCTTGATTAACTCCGTCAACGGTAAACAAGAGGTTATGGAGCAAATTTTCCCACTGGTGAAAAAATACGGCGGTACCGTCATTGCATTGACCATTGATGAGGATGGTATTCCAACCACTGCGGAAGGTCGTTTGGCAGTTGCCAAAAAGATTGTGGAAACTGCTGCTACCTATGGTATCCCGAAAAAAGACCTTGTGGTGGACGTTTTGGCAATGACCATCAGTGCAGAGCAGGAAGCTGCGGAAGTTACCCTGAAATCTTTGGAGTTAATCCGAGATGAACTGGGGATGTACACCAGCTTGGGCGTATCCAATATTTCCTTTGGTTTGCCGCAGCGTGAAAATGTAAATACTGCCTTCTTCACAATGGCAATGCAAAACGGTTTGAGCGGTGCAATTATCAATCCGAACTCCAAACCAATGATGGCAGCATACTACTCCTACTGTGCGCTGATTGGCGTGGACGAGCAGTGCATGGATTATATTTCCGTTTATGCAAATCAATCCTCTCCTACTGCTGCTCCGCAGGCCACTGCTAATCAAATGTCCTTAACCGAAGCAATCATTAAAGGCTTGAAAGAAAGCGCCCATTCTCTTGCTACGGAAGCAATCCAAATAAAAGCGCCTTTGGACATCATTAACCAAGATTTGATTCCTGCATTGGATGACGTTGGTAAAAAGTTTGAAAAAGGAACCCTGTTCCTACCACAACTTTTGATGAGTGCCGAAGCGGCAAAAGCCGCTTTTGAAGCAATCAAGACCCACATGAGCAGTATTGGTGCTTCGGAAGAAAAGAAGGATAAAATCATCTTGGCAACCGTTAAGGGTGATATTCACGACATCGGCAAGAACATCGTGAAAGTTCTGTTGGAAAATTACAGCTACGATGTAATTGACTTAGGCAAAGATGTAGACCCACAACTGGTTGTAGACACTGCCATTGAGCAAAACGTAAAGCTGATAGGACTCAGCGCGCTGATGACCACAACGGTTGTCAGCATGGAAGAAACCATTAAACTGCTGCACGCACAGGTACCGGATTGCAAAATCATGGTTGGCGGCGCTGTTTTGACCCAAGAATATGCAGACATGATTCATGCAGATTCTTACTCAAAAGATGCTATGGGCTCTGTCCACTACGCAAACCAATTATTTGGACACGGTGACAACTAATTAAAATAAAAATCCCCTCTCATCCTGCAGGGCAATTCTGCAAAACGGGAGGGGATTTTCTTTATCTAAAATTTCAACGTAATATCAAAAAAGAGCACTGCTCCGAACGGAACAATGCTCTCTTTTCTATTATGCTGGTAATGCAGTTCTCAGATGAGAATTATTCCTCAACCTCGATAACAGCACCGGAACCAACTGTACGGCCGCCTTCACGGATAGCGAAACGCAGACCCTTTTCGATAGCGATTGGAGTGATCAGCTCAACTTCCATCTCAACGTTATCGCCCGGTACGCACATCTCAGTGCCTTCTGGCAGCTTGATTACGCCTGTAACGTCTGTTGTTCTGAAGTAGAACTGTGGACGGTAGTTGTTGAAGAATGGAGTATGACGGCCACCTTCGTCCTTAGTCAGAACGTAAACCTGACCCTTGAACTTTGTGTGTGGGTTGATGGTGCCTGGCTTTGCCAGAACCTGACCACGCTCGATCTCAGTTCTCTGAACGCCACGGAGCAGTACACCAACGTTGTCGCCAGCCTCAGCGAAATCCAGAACCTTTCTGAACATCTCCAGACCTGTAACAACAACCTTTCTTCTCTCCTCGGTGAGACCAACGATCTCAACTTCCTCGGATACCTTAACAACGCCACGCTCAACTCTACCGGTAGCAACAGTACCACGACCGGTGATGGTGAATACGTCCTCAACAGGCATCAGGAATGGCTTAGCATCGTCACGCTCTGGAGTTGGGATGAACTCGTCAACAGCCTTCATCAGCTCGAGGATGCAAGCATACTCAGGAGCGTTGATGTCTGTGGAAGTAGACTCCAGAACCTTCAGAGCAGAACCACGAACGATTGGTGTGTTGTCACCGTCGAACTCGTACTCGTTGAGCAGCTCACGGATCTCCATCTCTACGAGATCGAGGAGCTCTTCGTCGTCAACCTGGTCGCACTTGTTCATGAATACAACGATGTAAGGAACACCTACCTGACGAGCCAGCAGGATGTGCTCTCTTGTCTGAGGCATTGGGCCATCAGCAGCGGAAACAACGAGGATAGCGCCGTCCATCTGTGCAGCACCGGTGATCATGTTCTTAACATAGTCGGCGTGACCTGGGCAGTCAACGTGAGCGTAGTGACGGTTCTCAGTCTCGTACTCAACGTGGGAAGTGTTGATTGTGATACCACGAGCTCTCTCTTCAGGAGCCTTATCGATGTTTGCGTAATCAACGAACTCAGCCTCACCGTTCAGGTTCAAAACCTTAGTGATAGCAGCTGTTGTTGTGGTCTTACCATGGTCAACGTGACCGATGGTACCGATATTTACGTGCGGTTTGCTTCTTTCAAATTTTGCCTTTGCCATTGGAATTCCTCCCTTTAAATTTGTTTATTATTGTTGGTGTTCCTTATACTTAAGATTCTACCAACTATCTTTGAAAAAATCAAGATGCTAATGAGAAAAGTTTATCGAATCAAATGGAAATTAAGCGTCTTTCTTGCCACGGGCGCTCATAATTTCCTCACCGATAGACTTCGGAACCTCTGCATAGTGGCTTGGCTCCATGGTGTACTGACCACGGCCCTGTGTCTTGGAACGCATATCTGTTGCGTAACCGAACATCTCAGACAGCGGAACATTTGCATTGATCTGCTGTGCACCCGGAAGTGCATCCATGCCGAGGATCATGCCACGACGGGAGTTCAGGTCGCCGATAACGTCGCCCATGTAATCTTCCGGAACGATAACAGTAACCTTCATGATTGGCTCCAGCAGAACCGGATCTGCCTTTCTGAGGGCTTCTTTAACCGCCATAGAACCGGCGATCTTAAATGCCATTTCAGAGGAGTCAACTTCGTGGTAAGAACCATCATACAGAGTTACCTTTACGTCAACTACGTTGTAGCCTGCCAGAACACCGCTGAGCAATGCGCCTTGGATACCCTGATCAACAGCCGGGATGTATTCCTTCGGAACAGCACCACCAACAACTGCGTTAACAAACTCATAACCCTTATCCGGGTTCGGATCCAGTTTGATCTTAACGTGACCATACTGACCCTTACCACCGGACTGTCTAGCATACTTCATGTCTACGTCAGCGCTCTTGCGGCAGGTTTCCTTATAAGCAACCTGTGGCTTACCAACGTTAGCTTCTACCTTAAACTCTCTGAGGAGTCTGTCTACGATGATCTCCAGGTGGAGCTCACCCATACCGGCGATGATGGTCTGACCGGTTTCCTCGTCTGTGTAAGCGCGGAAGGTTGGGTCTTCTTCAGCCAGCTTTGCCAAAGCCATGCCCATCTTTTCTTGACCGGCCTTTGTCTTTGGCTCGATGGCTACGTGAATAACCGGCTCCGGGAATTCCATAGACTCGAGAATGATTGGGTGCTTTTCATCGCAGAGTGTATCACCGGTTGTGGTGTTCTTCAAACCAACCGCAGCGGCGATATCACCGGCATAAACGGTATCCAGATCCTGTCTGTGGTTTGCGTGCATCTGCAGAATACGACCGATTCTCTCGTTCTTCTCCTTAGTGGAGTTGTAAACGGTGGAACCGGCATCTACTGTACCGGAATATACACGGAAGAAGCACAGCTTACCAACGAACGGGTCGGTAGCAATCTTGAATGCCAGAGCAGAGAATGGCTCGTCATCGGATGCCTTTCTCACGTCTTCCTCACCGGTCTCCGGGTTGATACCCTTCATGTCCGGAATGTCGGTTGGAGCCGGCATGTATGCAATGATTGCATCCAGGAGCTTCTGTACGCCCTTGTTTCTGTAAGAGGTACCGCAGCAAACAGGAATCATATCGTTGTTCAGAGTTGCCTTACGAATGCAAGCCATGATCTCTTCCTTGGTGATTTCCTCGCCCATGAGGTATTTCTCCATGAGCTCGTCGTCCTGCTCAGCTACGTGCTCCAGCAGCTCGTTGTGATACTCCTCGGCCTTTTCCAGCATATCGGCAGGAATTTCTTCCTCACGCATATCCTTGCCCAGGTCGTCGTAGTAGATTTCCGCTTTCATCTCAACCAAGTCGACAATGCCGCGGAATGTGTCCTCACTGCCGATTGGCAGCTGGATCGGTACAGCATTACATTTCAGACGATCTTTCATCATCTGCACAACTCTGTAGAAGTCTGCGCCCATGATGTCCATCTTGTTAACGTATGCCATACGGGGAACCTTATACTCGTCAGCCTGACGCCATACGGTTTCAGACTGTGGCTCAACACCGCCCTTAGCGCAGAAAACGGTTACAGAGCCGTCCAGCACTCTCAGGGAACGCTCAACTTCAACGGTGAAGTCAACGTGACCTGGGGTGTCAATGATGTTCAGTCTATGACCCTTCCAGAAACAGGTAGTAGCAGCGGAAGTAATGGTAATACCTCTCTCCTGCTCCTGTGCCATCCAGTCCATAGTTGCAGAGCCATCGTGTGTTTCACCCAGCTTGTGGTTAACACCTGTGTAAAACAAAATACGTTCTGTTGTTGTTGTTTTACCAGCATCAATGTGAGCCATGATGCCGATATTACGAGTTAAGTCAAGTGATACTTGCCTTGCCATAGCTTCCTCCTTAATACATAAATCAGACCGGTATCATTACCATCTGTAGTGTGCGAATGCCTTGTTAGCCTCTGCCATCTTGTGTGTATCGTCACGCTTCTTGGCAGCGCCGCCGGTGCCATTCACAGCATCGAGGATTTCACCTGCAAGTCTTTCTTTCATTGTCTTTTCGCCTCTGAGTCTGGAATAGTTAGTCATCCAGCGCAGACCGAGGGTCTGTCTTCTCTCAGGACGAACCTCCATTGGAACCTGGTATGTGGCACCACCAACACGGCGAGCCTTTACCTCCAGTGCAGGCATTACATTCTCCATGGCTTGTTCGAAAACCTCCAGTGGATCTTTACCTGTCTTTTCCTGCACGATTTCAAATGCACCGTAAACGATCTTCTGAGCAACGCCCTTCTTACCGTCTAACATAATGTTGTTGATCAGTCTTGTGACCAGCTTGGAATTGTACAGCGGATCAGCCAAAACGTCACGCTTTGCTATAGAGCCTCTTCTTGGCACTTTGCTTCCCTCCTTCACAAAATAATGATATCATTGGTACTCGAAAGCGACAAACTCCCGCAGGCCAATACAGAGGCAATTTTTATCTATCTATACGAAGTTAAAAACGCCGCTGCATTGTGTGGAATCTTTTAAAGAATACCACGCAGCCGTTCGGTTATGTCAAAACTTTTGTGCTTCTGCCTTACCAATTATTTCTTTGCGCCTTGCTTTGGACGCTTTGCACCGTACTTGGAACGAGCCTGCATACGGCCGGATACGCCTTGTGTATCAAGGGTACCACGAATAATGTGGTAACGTACACCAGG
The DNA here is from genome assembly GCA_934476545.1 of uncultured Eubacteriales bacterium. Lineage (GTDB taxonomy): Bacteria > Bacillota > Clostridia > Oscillospirales > Acutalibacteraceae > UMGS1071. Next base: position 13,141 of record CAKSOB010000020.1, read on the forward strand.
AAGGTCCTTAACACGACCACCGCGAATCATTACAACGCTGTGCTCCTGCAGGTTATGACCTACGCCTGGAATGTATGCACTAACCTCAATACCGTTAGAAAGCCGAACTCTGGCGATCTTTCTCAGAGCAGAGTTTGGTTTCTTAGGGGTTGCAGTCTTAACAGAAGTACAAACGCCACGCTTCTGTGGGGAATTCTGGTCTACAAATACTCTCTTCTTAGAGTTCCAGCCCTTCAAAAGTGCAGGAGCCTTTGCTTTCTTCTCTTGAACTGCTCTACCGGTATGCACCAATTGGTTAAATGTTGGCATACGACACCTCCTAACTTCGTTTTTTGTGATTATTGTTAGTTTTCCCAAAAAATATAAAAAAACCCATCAAATATTATTGTATCTGATGGGCAATTTTTATACATCCGGGACAAACTACCCACAATAACAGATTATAGCATAAGGTGTAGTAGTTTGTCAACCGAAAATTTATTTTATTTTAGAAAACAGTCGATTTTCCTTTATTGAGCGGAAACCTCTTCTGTAACAGGCTCCGGATGTTCTTCCTTCAGTTCTACATCACGGTAACAAGCCATACCGGTACCGGCAGGAACCAGTTTACCGATAATAACGTTTTCCTTCAAGCCGAGGAGCGGGTCAACCTTACCCTTAATCGCAGCGTCGGTGAGCACTCTTGTTGTTTCCTGGAAGGAAGCAGCGGAGAGGAAGGAATCGGTTGCCAAAGAAGCCTTGGTGATACCCAACAGAACCGGCGTATAGGTTGCTTCACACAGCTCTGTTTCTCCGGCAGCGATCCGAGCACGAATCTCACGGTTCTCTGCCTCTACCTCGCTCTTATCTACCAAAGCGCTTGGCAGCAGATGTGCGCTTCCTGCATCATCTACACGAACCTTCTTCATCATCTGACGAACGATAACCTCAATGTGCTTATCGTTGATATCTACACCCTGCATCCGGTAAACACGCTGTACTTCCTGAATCAGGTAATCCTGCACAGCCTGTGGACCGCTGATTGCCAGAACGTCATGCGGGTTTACGGAACCTTCTGTGATTCGAGTACCTGCCTTAATGATCTGATCTTCCTTAACGGTAATTCTGGAACCGAACGGAATCAGGTAAGAGCGCTGATCGCCCTCTGGACTAGTAACTACAACGTGCTTGTTCTTCTTGATGTCGGTAAAGGATACCACACCGCCGATTTCACTGATGATAGCCAGATGCTTCGGCTTCCGGCCTTCAAACAGTTCTTCAACTCTTGGCAGACCCTGTGTAATATCTTCCGCACTCGCAACACCGCCGGTGTGGAAGGTACGCATGGTCAACTGGGTACCCGGCTCACCAATGGACTGCGCAGCGATAATACCAACTGCCTCACCCACGTTGACGGATTGACCGGTAGCCAAGTTAGAACCGTAGCACTTCTTACAGATACCATGTTTTGCCTGACAATCCAGAATGGAGCGAATCTCAATGCGCTCTACGCCATGAGAAACAATCAGGTCTGCATCCTGCTCATCCATCAGCTTATCCTTGGAAACGAGAACCTCGCCGGTTACCTCATCCACAAAGTCGTGAACCAAGTAACGACCGGTCAAACGCTCTGCCAAGGACTCGATGGTTTCCTTGCCTTCACGGATGTCAAAGACTTCCAGACCATGATCGGCGCCGCAGTCGTCCTCACGAATAATCACTTCCTGAGAAACGTCAACCAGACGTCTGGTCAGGTAACCGGAGTCAGCAGTACGGAGCGCCGTATCCGCCAGACCCTTTCTAGCGCCACGGGAAGAAATAAAGTATTCCAAAATGTTCAAACCCTCACGATAGTTTGCACGAATCGGAATTTCAATCGTCTTACCGGAGGTGTTGGCGATCAAACCACGCATACCGGCAAGCTGACGAATCTGGCTCATGGAACCACGAGCGCCGGAGTCCGCCATCATGAAGATTGGGTTGTACTGGTGCAGGTTCTTCTGCAGAGCGTCGGTAACGTCATTGGTTGCCTTCTCCCATGTCTTCAGAACGGCGTTGTAACGCTCATTATCGGAGAGCAGACCCTCTTCAAACTCGGTAGTGATTGTGTCAATTTCCTTCTCTGCATTGGCAATGATTTGCTTCTTCTGCGGAGGGATGGAAGCATCGCAAACTGCAACGGTAATTGCGCTTCGAGTAGAATACTTGTAACCCTGCGCCTTGATTTCGTCCAGAACCTCAGCAGTTCTTGCTACACCATGCACACGGATGCACTTCTCGATAATTTTACCGAGCTGTTTTTTACCGGCAAGAAAGCTGACTTCAAAATCAAACTGGGTATCCGGATTGGTACGGTCTACATAGCCGAGATCCTGCGGAATCGGGCGGTTAAAGATGATACGTCCAACGGTTGTGTTTACAATCTTAGACTTCATCTCGCCGTCAATTTCCAATGTTCTGCGAACACGGATCTTTGCGTGCAAGCTAACCAAATGGTTATCGTATGCCATGATTGCTTCGTCCACATCACGGAATACCTTACCCTCACCCAGCTCGCCGTCCTTCTCCAAAGTCAGGTAGTAGGAACCCAAGATCATATCCTGAGTCGGTACTGCTACCGGACGTCCATCGGAAGGCTTCAGCAGGTTACCGGCTGCTAGCATCAGGAAACGAGCTTCTGCCTGTGCTTCGGCAGACAGCGGAACGTGTACCGCCATCTGGTCACCGTCAAAGTCAGCGTTATAAGCGGTACAAACCAGTGGGTGCAGCTTCAATGCCTTACCCTCTACCAGTACCGGCTCAAAAGCCTGAATGCCCAGTCTGTGCAGTGTTGGCGCACGGTTCAACAGAACAGGGTGGTTCTTGATGACGATTTCCAGTGCATCCCAAACCTCCGGCTTTGCACGCTCAACAGCCTTTCTGGCAGCTTTGATGTTTCCAACTGCGCCGGTTTCTACCAAACGCTTCATAACAAATGGCTTAAACAGCTCCAGCGCCATCTCCTTTGGCAAACCGCACTGATACATTTTCAGTTCCGGACCAACAACGATAACGGAACGACCGGAGTAGTCAACACGCTTACCCAAAAGGTTCTGACGGAAACGACCTTGCTTACCCTTCAGCATATCGGAGAGGGACTTCAGCGGACGGTTGTTCGGGCCGGTAACCGGTCTGCCGCGACGACCGTTGTCGATCAGGGCGTCAACTGCTTCTTGCAGCATTCTCTTTTCATTGCGAACGATAATGTCCGGTGCGCCCAACTCCAACAAACGCTTCAAACGGTTGTTTCTGTTGATGATACGACGATACAGATCGTTCAGGTCGGAGGTTGCAAAACGTCCACCATCCAACTGAACCATCGGACGGATATCCGGCGGAATAACCGGAACAACATCCAGAATCATCCACTCCGGACGGTTGCCGGACAGACGGAATGCATCTACAACTTCCAGTCTTTTCAGAATACGAACCTTCTTTTGACCGGTAGCGGTTGCCAGCTCTTCTCTCAGCTCTGTGGAAGTAGTATCCAAATCCACTTCTGCCAACAGCTTTTTGATTGCCTCGGCACCCATACCTGCGTCAAAATCATCCTCGTATTTTTCACGCATATCACGGTATTCTTTTTCTGTAAGGAGCTGCTTCTTCTGCAATTCCCGAACATCACCGGGATCGGTAACAATATACAGAGCAAAGTACAGAACCTTCTCCAGCATCCTTGGAGAAATATCCAGCAGCAAGCCCATACGGGACGGAATGCCCTTGAAGTACCAAATATGAGATACCGGAGCTGCCAGTTCAATGTGACCCATACGCTCACGACGTACTTTTGCTCTTGTTACTTCAACACCGCAGCGGTCACAGATTTTGCCTTTATAGCGAATTCTCTTGTACTTACCGCAATGGCACTCCCAGTCCTTCTGTGGTCCAAAGATTCGCTCACAGAACAGACCGTCCCGTTCCGGCTTTAAAGTACGATAGTTGATCGTTTCCGGCTTTTTTACTTCACCGTAAGACCACTCTCTGATTTTATCCGGGGAAGCAATTCCAATTTTGATTGATTCAAATACGTTAAACTCCATTATACGTCCCCTTTTCGTTAGTCATCCAAGTCATTCTGACCGGTGTAGCTGTCATCATAAGACCGCTCATCGCCGAAGTCCTCCGTATGGCCATACAAATCATCGGCAATACTGTCTTCTGCGTTTTCCATGGTGTAACCGTCATAATCGCCGGCATCCACGTTTTCTTCCTCGAAGTTGGTATCCGATGGCTTGAAGCCGATATCGTCATCCTCATCGAAGTTTTGCTGCAGGTCGATTTCCTCGTTATCCTTATCCAGCACACGAACATCCAAACCCAAGGACTGGAGTTCCTTAATGAGAACCTTAAAGGATTCCGGTACGCCCGGCTTCGGAATATTTTGACCCTTCACAATAGACTCGTAAGTCTTAACACGACCGACAACGTCGTCGGATTTTACAGTCAAGATTTCCTGGAGGGTATAGGCTGCGCCGTATGCCTCCAATGCCCAAACTTCCATTTCACCGAACCGCTGTCCGCCGAACTGTGCTTTACCGCCCAGTGGCTGCTGGGTAACCAGAGAATATGGACCGGTAGAACGGGCGTGAATCTTATCGTCAACCAAGTGGTGCAGCTTCAGGTAGTACATATAACCTACGGTAACCGGATTATCAAAGAATTCACCGGTACGACCGTCCTGCAGAATGGTTTTACCATCCTCACGATAGCCTGCCAGCTGGAGGCACTCGGAAATGTCACCTTCATGTGCGCCGTCAAAAACAGGGGTCATGATCTTCCAACCCAATGCCTTTGCAGCATAGCCCAAGTGCACTTCCAAAACCTGACCGATATTCATACGGGAAGGAACGCCCAGCGGGTTCAGAACGATATCCAGTGGGGTACCGTCCGGCAGGAATGGCATATCTTCTTGTGGCAGAATACGGGATACAACACCCTTATTACCGTGACGACCAGCCATCTTATCGCCAACGGAAATCTTACGCTTCTGTGCAATGTAGCAGCGAACCACCTTGTTTACACCCGGGCTCAGTTCATCATTGCTGTTTTCTCTTGTAAAGACCTTAACGTCTACGATGATACCATATTCACCGTGCGGTACACGGAGAGAAGTATCACGAACCTCTCTGGCTTTTTCGCCAAAGATTGCACGGAGCAGACGCTCTTCTGCGGTCAGCTCGGTTTCACCCTTTGGCGTTACCTTACCGACCAGAATGTCACCGGCACGAACCTCGGCACCAACACGAATGATACCGTCTTCGTCCAGATCCTTCAGCAGGTCTTCGTTTACGTTTGGAATATCTCTTGTAATTTCCTCCGGACCCAGCTTGGTGTCACGGGCTTCAATCTCATACTCTTCAATATGAATAGAAGTATATACGTCGTCCCGAACAATCTTTTCGTTGATCAGAACCGCATCCTCGTAGTTATAACCTTCCCAAGTCATAAAGCCAATCAGTGCGTTTTTACCCAAGCTGATCTCACCGTTGCTGGTTGCAGGACCATCGGCGATTACATCACCCTTGCGGATGCGCTCGCCTGCCTCTACAACCGGCACCTGATTGATACAGGTACCTTGG
>CAKSOB010000021.1 GCA_934476545.1 uncultured Eubacteriales bacterium
CCCGGTAACTTTACCTTCCGTACCCGTGAATTTGAGCAGATGGAGTTGGAATTCTTCTGCAAGCCGGGTACGGATTTGGATTGGTTCTACTATTGGAAGGATTTCTGCAAAAAGTGGCTGTTGGATTTGGGGCTGCGGGAAGAAAATATGCGCTTGCGTGACCACGGTCAAGAAGAGCTGTCTTTCTACTCCAAGGCAACCACAGACATTGAGTTCCTGTTCCCGTTCGGCTGGGGCGAGCTGTGGGGCATTGCAGACCGTACCGATTACGACCTGAAGCAGCACATTGAGCATTCCGGCAAGAGCTTGGATTATTTTGATCCGGAAACTAACGAGCGTTATATTCCTTATGTTGTTGAGCCTTCTCTGGGCGCTGACCGTGTGGCTCTGGCATTCCTGTGCGACGCTTACGATGAGGAAAAGATCGACGAAAAGGATACCCGTGTGGTTCTCCGTCTGCACCCTGCTCTAGCACCGTACAAGGCTGCGATCCTGCCTCTCTCCAAAAAGCTGGGTGAGCAGGCACAAGAGCTGTTTGGTCAGTTGGCAAAGGACTTCATGGTTGATTACGATGATGCCGGTTCTATCGGTAAGCGTTACCGCCGTCAGGATGAAATCGGTACTCCGTTCTGCATCACCTTCGACTTTGAGAGTTTGGAAGATCAGTGCGTAACCGTTCGTGACCGTGATACCATGACACAGGAGCGTATTGCAATTTCCGAATTAAACGATTACATCGCTAAGAAAATCGCATTCTAAATCGAATTTAAGGCATACAAAAACCACCGAGTGTAAAAACTCGGTGGTTTTATTATTTGGGAATCGAAAAAAGGAAAAATGAAATAAGATTATACCAAAGCTGCGCCCAGTTCTTTGCAAGCAGCCAGTGCATCGTCGTCTGGGGTCAGGTTGCAAATGTAACCGTCAGCAACCAGGTTGGAACCGTTGCCACGAACACGATCCTCCCACAGGCGCATCCACTCGCCATCACCCCAATCGTAGGAACCGAACAGAACAATTTTCTTGTCGCCCAATACGCCCTCACACTGAGAGAACATTGGCTCAAATTCTGTTTCTTCCAGCTCTTCTGCACCCATGGATGGGCAACCGAAGCCAATTGCATCATATTCTGCAACCTGATCTGCTGTAAAATTAGCGGAAGTGAAAACTGTTACATCTGCGCCGGATGTCTTTGCACCCTCTGCTACTGCCTCTGCCATAGCCTCTGTGTTACCTGTGCCACTCCAATAAACAACTGCGATTTTGCTCATAGTAAAAATTTCCTTTCTGTGTATCAATTATTGCTTGTCATGCCGCAACGGTCAGCCGCAACAAAGACTTGCCGCTGCGAAACTGCTGGGTATAAACTTCTCTGCATTTTTGAAATTTGGCAAATAATTTTTGCGCTTCACAAACACAGTCATATACTTTCCAACAGCCGACACAGCAACAATTTCGGCCTTCATTTTCAATGAAGCCCACAACATCATGGAGAGGGTAACCCAAAAACAGACCGATTTCATGCGGGAATTCTTCTTGTGTCTGAAGCCGCTCCCGCAGGCGGGACAGTAAAGCTTCCAATTCTAAAGAAGAATATCCCTGCGCCTGCAAAAACTCAGCTACGCCGGGCTTTCGCAATTCTTTGAGCAGTTTCTGCTCCCGATACACATAGACCAGCGCCCGATGATTCTCATACCGCAGCAGTGTGACAGAAACGCCCTTTTCCCGCAGGGTGCGATCATAGGACAATAACATTTCTAAAAAGCACTGGGGGGCTGTCACGGTAATGTTCATCAGATTTGCGCTTTTTATTCCCGCCAAAACGGGAGAACAATGTGTAATCAAGCACTTTTCAAAGCGAGACGCATCCGTCTGCTGTGTTGTAACGGTCATGGGCTTCTTCCCCTCCATTTCATTTTAAGTTAGCTAAAACTAACCGATTGAGAAAAATAAAAGGATTCCGTCCTTTCTCTCATAAGTTAGTTATAGCTAACCTAATAAAGAGGATAGCATATGCTAACTCATTTGTCAAGAGAAAATTTTCACCTTTTCTTGTAATGCCTTCCAATTAGATAAGTTTTTCAAAATTCCCATAAAAAAGCTCTTAATAAGAAAGCATCTCCCCTCTTTCAAAACTTAATTTTTCACATATTTTTATTGGAGCAAAGAAAAAAGCAGGACGATACAGCAAAGTTGCTGTATCGTCCTGCTTCTATTGGGAAAGCAAACTTATTTGCGGATACCCAGTCTAGCGATGATGGAACGGTAACGCTCGATGTCAACCTTCATCAGGTAGTTGAGCAGGCTTCTTCTCTGACCAACCATCTTCAGCAGACCACGACGGGAGTGGTGGTCCTTCTTGTTTACCTTCAGGTGCTCAGTCAAATCAGAAATTCTCTTTGTGAGAATTGCGATCTGTACTTCAGGAGAACCTGTGTCGCCTTCGTGAGTTGCGTACTCTTCAATAATCTTTGCTTTTTCGTCTTTCATCAACATGATCAAACACCTCTTTAAAATATTCGCCGCCAACCTCAGCATAAGGTCAGTGAATCCTCGACGAGGCATATGCCAAATGCCGAGAGGGGGGCGTATTGTGCCGGTTACCCGGTCACCTATGGCATTATAGCACACTTCCATTAGAAAGTAAATAGCTATTTTTGTTTTTCATCAGCCTGTGATGATTTCCCATCTGTTCCCAAAACTTCTGCGGCTCTTTTCCGCATTTTACGGCGACGGAACACGTCATCCAGACGATTCATTACATCGAAATAATCAACCAAATTCATTACGACTACGATGGCAATACCCACCATCAACAATAAAATTCGCATCCCTACCGCAACATCGTTTCCGTAAAAGACCGAGGCACTGTTCAGCGAGAAGATAGCAATTACCATTTGCTGCACACGATAGTCTGTCAGGAACAAGTAGACATATAGTAAGGCTAACAAAATCCAAACGTGTAAAAATTCCGGAATTACATAGGTGAATAAGGTCAGGAAAATCACACCGCCAAACAGGGTACCGATAATTCTGTGAATGACTCGTTTTCTTGTATCCTGCACAAACAGCATAGACAACGACAAAACCGGCATACCCATCCACGCAGCATACTGTATGTGGAAAATATCACCAATCAGCATGGTTACCATCAAGCCGCAGCTTAACCGCATAGCAAAGCGGTTTCTGGTGGATGTTAAGTGGGTATGGCGCAGAATCTCTCGAATGGTGTGCTGGCGTTTTTCTTTTCGGTGGAAAATAAAGTACACGCCTGCTACCAATACCGCACCGACCATCAATGCTAAAAACCGCATCCACAATGCACCGCCTGTTACAGGGGAGCTTTCGGCAAAAATATAAGCTGCCAAAAAGTTATACTCTGTTTTTTGGAACACATTTTGACCGGTAAGAAGTGTGATTAAATACAGACAACCAAAATTGACCGGAATGGCTAAGAACAGGTTCAGCCCACCCAGTAGTGGGCCAAATGCAATCAACAGATAACAAAATAGGATGCAGCCTACTGCCTGCGGGGTTTTAATACCCATCACGGCATGGCGCATGGTCAGAATAGAAGTCGCAATGGTTGCACCCAGCAAAATGTTTTCCTTTCCGAAGATGAGCATATATACCGAGCAAAATCCTACCATGTATCCTACGATAGCCAAGTTCTTAATGATTTTTTGAAGCGTCAAACGACGCCGTTTATTTGGCGGCAAAGCAGCGGGGTTAATAGAACCGATTGACCCTTGAATCTCGCCAAAATGGAAGTCCATTTTTTCTCCTTCTTTCTTATGTACTATTGAATTGTAGTGGTTCGCCCGGGGATTCCTTCGATGCGAACACGATCTTTTCCTATATAGTTTATCATGTTTCTATGTGAGAATCAACAAACGAATTATGAACTTTATCAGATAAACACAGACATTTCTTCCCTTTTGTGGTCTTTTCTTCTTTTTACCCTTTTCTTTTCTTTCAATCTGTGTTATAATGCTAAATAAGTTTTTTGTTTGTAGAAATATTTTTGTTGAAAGTGTGAATTTTGATATGTTTGATTTCGATTTTGAGTTTCATTTCGACCTCGAGCATTTCCAAGCGGATACCCAAGCGTTGGCCCCCTCTGCCATGCCGCAAAACCATCGGCGAAAACGGATCCTGTTAAACATTTTAATCAATCTCGGTGTCATTACATTCCTGTTAGGCTTTATCTTTTTATATACTTCTATTTTCGGAATGAAAAACTCCGTCGGTGCAATCAGTATTGCTACCTCTATTTTAATGTTCACACAAATGGATATGGGAATTAAAACCAGTCATGCCCCCCTTGCGATTATTACACTGTTCCTATTTACGGCGTTTTCTTCTCACTGCGGTGTATGGAATCCATTTCTTGGAATTTTGGTCAACTTTATCTCCATCTTTTTAATCGTTACATTCTCCTGCCAAGCCGTTACCAGCAAGGTGTATCTTCCGTTCGTTGTCTGTTATATCTTTAATCAGGGCAACCCTGTAGAAGGCAGGGATTTTTTAATGCGTGTCATAGGGTTGCTTTGCGGCGGCATCTTAGTCAGCATTGTCTATGTTATTATCCACCGAAAAAAGAAGCACCACCGAGGGATTCATACGCTATTCTTGGAACTGCACCCTACCTCCCTCCGCACACGGTTTGGACTGCGTTTGGCATTTGCCCTAACCCTTGGAATGTTTATCGGCGATATTTTTCAGTTGCCTCGTACCGCTTGGATCGGCATGACCATTAACTCGTTGATCCTCCCCTTCCTGCATGAAACAAGGCCACGGTTTATCTACCGTATTTCCGCACAGTTTGTGGGCGGTGCAATTTTCTTCTTGGCTTTTGCGTTGCTGCTGCCAAGAGAATACCATATCATCGGAATTTTCCTTACCAGCTACTTGTATATGTTTTTTACCAATTATGCGTTCCAACAGCTATTCGTCAGTATTAACGCACTGATTGGTGCTTATTCTTTGGGAACGCCTCTACAAGTCATTGGAATGCGAATTGAGTTTGTTTTAATCGGCGCTGCCATTGTGGTTGTCACAAATTTGATTGCAAAGTACGGAAAACCCATCGACCGCACCAAGCGAATGTGGGAACACCATCGCCTGCAAAAAGCGGTTCACAACAGTCACCACTTCCCGCCGCATACAGCCAACTCGGGACATTCCAAAAATCACAAAGTACATAAAGATTGATTCTTTCCACCCTTCGTTCCGCCGGAGGGTGTTTTTCTTTTGAAAATTGCAGTAATTCTCCTTATTGAGAAAATAAACGCAATAAGCTAGTGGTTTTTCCTGCAATTCATGATATAATGAAAAAAAATCAAAAACGAGGAGAACCCTATGGCACTGCATATTGACCCCAATGCGGGAACTTTGACAATTACAAAAGCAGGCAGCAACAAAGCAACGGTACTTTCTCTGCCGGAACTGGGATGGGACTTGGCGCACAATGTATCCTTTGCGGTAGAGCTGCCTTGTTTTACCGGAAACATGACCCTGCCGGTAGACCTGTTGCTGCAAGATGACGACGGGCAAGCCATGGCGTTAGTGATTTCCGGCATTCCGATGGAGGATGAGAAAAAGCTGCGCACCGTTGCGGATTTATATGGCAACAGCGCCAAGCGACAATTCGGTGTACGCCCTGCTGTTTACTTTGTAGACGGTACCCAATGCAAGGCAGCTTACAGCTTACTGGGAACCTTTCAAACCAACCCTCAACTGATGAAAAAGGAGGTATTCCGAGAGTTTATTGCTTCTCACAACTTGCAGGAAGAAATTGTATTTCGCGCGTTACTGCAAGACGGAGAACTGGCAAAGCAATTCCTCACCGGCACATTGAACAGCGAACACATCAATGGAATTTTGGCAAAAGAACTGGAAAAAGCAAAACAAACCGGATTTTTTACGGCTTACAATGCCCTCTGCCCCACAGAGGAAGATAAAAAAGCACTACCAAAACAAGCAGTCCTTCTGGGCGGATTGGGTGAAGAACAATATATTCGTTTTACAAAAGCGCAAGTGCAATTACTGGGGAATGCTTTAACCGGTCGAGCCATGGGGATTTTACAGCAGGGGTTGGAGCAAAATACTTGGCTGCCTTTGCCTACGGAGTCCACCATGGAAAGTCGGCTGACCGATTGGGCGTTCCACTTCTTTGGTTGGGACAGAACCAAAAACGTTACAAAAAATGATACGATTCCCTGCTACTTGGAGCCGAACATGACGCTGCTGGCAGACTATACTTTTCTTGACCCAAAGGGAAATCCCATTGCAGTCGTGATTACCGACACACTGAATTTATCAAAAGAAAAATTGTTTGTCACAGCAGAGTTTTACGGACGCAGCATCCAAGCAAAGCATGGAATTCACCCGTTCTTATTCTTTGTGACAAAACAAGGAACCTTTCTGAAGCGTGGTGCTATGTCCGGCGGACTGGAACCGGTAAAAACAGGAATGCACAAAATGCAGTTGGCAGCACAGGTTGCCTGTATCAACGTGACAGAATCTCGTGCATGGAATGATTTGCTGCCTCATGTTTCCGAGCTGCGGAGCATTTCTAATGAGGAAACAAGATTCCAAAAGCAGATGGAATATATCAATCATTCCGTAGAGGAAACCACCAAATTGTTGTCGGATGAACAATTCCTTGCCGGTGCCTTCACAGACATTATGAATGACACTGCGTTACCGGAGGAGGACTTCTGGAAAAAATTGTTGGGCGAGGAACGATACCTCCGCAGCAGAAAAGAAGAGCTCCGAAACATTCGCACCTTTGTGGCAGACAAGCGAATTGCCGCCGAAATGTTATCTTAAACCAAAAAGACACCTGCAAAAACAGGTGTCTTTTTTCTATGGTTATTTCCGAACAGGAATGTCCCGCTCTGCCAAATACCCTTTCAATTCCGGCACTTTGATTTCTCCAAAGTGGAACAAAGAGGCAGCCAGTACCGCATCTGCTCTGCCCAGTGTCAGTGCATCATAAAAATGCTCCATCTTTCCCGCACCGCCGGAAGCAATCACCGGAACCGGCACACGCCCTGCCACCGCTCTGGTCAAATCAATATCATAGCCGTTCTTTTGTCCATCACAATCCATACTGGTCAGCAGAATTTCACCTGCGCCCAGCTTTGCCGCTTGAATTGCCCATGCTACGGCATCTTTACCGGTATCAATGCGTCCGCCGTTCAGATAAACGGTCCAGCCGCCTTCCTCTCTCCGCTTCGCATCAATGGCGCAAACAACGCACTGGCTGCCAAAGCGTTTTGCTGCTTCCGTAATCAATTCCGGATTGCGGAACGCTGCGGAGTTCACGGAAACCTTATCCGCACCGGCACGAAGCATCACATTGAAATCGTCCACGGTACGGATACCGCCGCCAACCGTAAACGGAATAAAGATGTGCTTTGCTACCTCGCTAACCACATGAACGATGGTATCTCTCCCCTCAGCTGTGGCAGTAATATCCAACAGCACCAGTTCATCGGCGCCTTGCTCATTGTAAGCAATGGCTGCCTCTACCGGATCACCGGCATCCCGAAGATTTACAAAGCTTGTTCCTTTTACTACACGACCGTTCTTTACGTCAAGACACGGAATAATTCGTTTTGCGTGCATAACCCTTTCCCCTCCTTCTTATTTATGAATCAGCGAAACAAAGTTCCGCAGCATTTGAATTCCAATTTCGCCGCTCTTTTCCGGATGGAACTGGGTTGCAAACAGGTTACCCCGTTGGATGGAAGCGTCAATGGTAACGCCGTACTTTGTCTGAGAGGAAACCACCTCTCGATCCTCTGCTTTCAAGTAGTAGGAGTGAACAAAATAAACATAAGCATCATTGGGAATATCTTTAAAAATGCCATCCGGTTTTTTAATATCTAAGGAGTTCCAACCGATGTGCGGAATCTTCAAATCCATGCCGTAATCGCAAGGAATCAAAGAAATCTTTCCCTTCAGCACACCAAGTCCTTGTACGCCCGGGCTTTCTTCGCTTTCTTCAAACAGCATTTGCAAGCCAAGGCAAATGCCCAAGAACGGCTTGTCTGCCGCAATGAATTCTTTCACCGCATCTGTTAAGCCGGAATTATTCAGGCATTCCATAGCGTGACCAAAGGAGCCAACGCCGGGAAGAATCGCTGCATCTGCCGATGCCAGTACGGATTTATCACTGGTAACACAAATGTCGTCACAGCCGATATATTCCAGTGCTTTAATCACACTTTGAATATTGCCTGCGCCATAATCAATTAAAGCAATCATTTTGTTCCCTCTCTCTTCTGAAATCTAGAGGTATTGTATCATTTTTTTCCGACTTTCGCAAGAAGCTACGACGGAAATATTGCCAAACCGCTTCTTTTTTGATATGATGGATTCTTACAGACACATTTTCGGGAGGATCGTTATGGATTTTATTTCTTTGCTGGGTATTGCCGTGGGACTCTCCATGGATGCCTTTGCAGTATGTATTGCCAACGGTGCTACAAACAAGCAGCTGCGCCCGTCCTTCGCCATAAAACTGGGGGCTACCTTCGGCTTTTTCCAAGCCTTAATGCCGGCAATCGGCTGGTGTATCGGTCAAGCCGGCGCTGCGATCATCTCCAGTATTGACCACTGGATCGCACTGGTCCTACTGGGATTTTTAGGGGGAAAGATGATCTTTGAGGCTGTCCGTCACAAAGATGAGGAAGAACCGGAAAGCAGCGAAAACATGAAGCTCACCACACTGCTTTTGCTAGGCATTGCCACCAGTATTGACGCTTTGGCAACCGGTATCATTCTCCCCTCTGCTGTTGGAGCCGAAAGTATCCTGCTGATGGTATTGTCCGTTCTTATCATTGGCTGTGTTACCTTCTGCATTTGTGTTCCCGGTGTCTATTTGGGAAAAAAATTCGGAAAGCTTCTCTCTTCCAAAGCAGAAATCTTTGGCGGTCTGGTTCTCATTGCAATTGGTTTAAAAATTTGTATCGAACACTTATTCTTCTCCTAAGAGAGGAATTTCGTAAGAATCCGCAAGGGTTCTTATTTTTTTTGCCACTTGCTCCCGCACGCTCTGTGGAGAAAGCACCACAGCTTGTCCGCCCCAACGGAGAATCCAATCGAGGAATCCTTCGCCGCAGCGCACCGTCGCTTCAAATACGAAGCGTCCGTCTGCCTGCTCTAAAATTCGTAGTTCTCCGAATTTATCCACCATTGCCTCTAAAAGAGATTCCACACAGGACAATCGCACCGTAACCTCTTCTCCACCAAACATAAAAAAAGAACGCTTGCGATAGTCTGCGCTGTCAAACTGATCTTGATAGCAGCTTACCTCTCTGCAAGATCTGGCATCCTCTTCGGTAACAGAAACATGACGCATCCGGTCAATTCGGTAGTGACTTAAATTATCATATTTATCATAATTTCCCACTAAGTAATACTTATCTTCATTCCATACCAACGCATAGGGGCTAATGGTAAATTCTCGTCCCGGTGCCAGTTGGACCTTTCCATCTTGAATCACACGATGGTAATATTGAAAAGATACCTTTTTCTGTAATGCAATGGCACGGTGCAGCGCATCAATAGTGTAGTACACCTCTTCGTTCTCAAACTTTATCCGATGCTCTCCTTGATTGGAAAAAATTTGCGCTGCCGCCGATTCCCCTTGCGCCTCGCTTAAAAAGCCACACAGCTTTTCTGTCAGCTCTCGTGTTTTCTTTTCTGTAATAAAAGGCGCAGAGGCAACCGCATCTAACAGTAGGCGCACCTCCGGCGCTTCCAATTCTCGTGACGCCAGAAAAACGCCTTGCTTTGGGCGGCGGGTGGATAAAATATCATACCCAAATTCCGTCAGCGCCTCTATATCTCGATAGACTGCTTTTCGTTCGCAGGGAATCCCCTTCACCTCCAAGCATTTACTGATCTCGGTGGCAGACATGGGATGTTCTTCATCTGTTTCTCGCCGCAATAAATCCAATATATGGAGCATTCGGATTCGATTTTGCAATCCTGATTTTACTTCCATATCCATCCTCCTCTCTAAGCTGTTATGATTGTACCACATTTTGTCTGTTGAGAAAAGAAAACAAAAAAATTTACAGTATGCTCGACAGTTTTCATGAACTGTTCAAATATTCCCATTCGCTTTGTGTTACACTAGAGAAAATTAACATACAGAAACCGGGTGCATTATGTATACTTCCCATATTAAACTGGATATTTGCAGCATTGAACTGATTAGTGACGTTAACAACCCTTGGATGGTTCTGATTCACGGCTTTGGCGGCTCCCGCCATATGTGGAAACGACAGGTGGAGGAATTTAAGCATGACTATAATTTGATGATTCTGGAACTGCCCGGTCACGGAGATTCTATTCACGGCGCATCGGATCATCCCGACACAGATATTGTAGAAATTGCTAAGCTGCTGATTACACATATTCACAGCAAAGGCATTGAAAAAGCAGACTTTTTATGTGTTTCCCTCGGCTCTTTGGTCATGTCCACCATTGTGGATCTCTGTCCGGAACTTGTGCGCTCGGTACTACTGTGCGGCGCAATCTTTGGCATGAAGCGTTCCATGAAGCTGATTTTAAAATCCGGCAACCTAATGAAAGCCTTCTTCCCCTATATGTTGGTTCTTCGGTTACTGGCATGGGTGCTGATGCCGAAACGCTCCCATAAAGTATCCCGCAAATTCTTGGTGATGGAATGCAAAAAGCTGGGACGAAAAGAATTTCACAAGTGGTACGGGATTCTCTGCTCGGAATTGGATCGCCTGAAGCAAAACATTCAAAAATTCATCCCACTGAACGCTTTTGTTGTGATGGGACGAGAAGACTTTGTATTTATTCAGCCGGCACTGGAAGAACTGGAACCATACAAGGATACCATTCCTTTAACCATAATGGAAGAATGCGGACATGTATGCTCTCTGCAAAAATGGCGGGAATTTAATGTGATTGCCAGAAAATTCTTTATTGAAGACCGTGCTGCAACGGCATAAGAAAGCCCTATATCATTGCAAAAAATTTCATAAAATAACGAAAAAACGGTGTAGCCTCACCTTCGAGGTTGCACCGTTTTTATCATTATTAAATAGTATCGTCTAATTTTCGTTCATCAATAATTCTTTTCGATTTGTGCTCGGAACGGGTATCCAAACCTCCGTCCGGATGCACAATTACTTTGTAAGGCTTTACGCCGATGCGAGCCTTCAGCGCAGCAGATACTTCGGCTGCAACCTTTTCATTGCTCTTGATAAGAAGTTTGAAGAACTGACGGATGAAACGGTCTTAGTATATCATTTCCGAAAGAAGCCATTTCCCGTTTTCAAACACAGCCTTGCTTTCTACCGTATAATCCTCTTTTGTTGGAATTTCGGCAGGTTCTTCCTTCTGTCCTGTAACAGAAAATATGCATTGCTTCCCGTCAGAGTCTTTTATCGCAATCTTACAGTCTGTCCAGTCAACATAGTACCCCTTTGAACCGTCAAGTGCGGTATTGACACAAAGCTCTCCATCTATATTGATATACTTTGGGTTGCCCTCATAGGGATAATCATAAAGGAGCCTGTCTGCTGTTTCTTTGCAATATACGGAACGCACATAGCTTTCAAAATCCTCATAACTTTTAAAATATGTCTTATCTACAATATATATGTTCGGCTCAACCTCTTCATCTATATGCGGAAGTGAGGACATTGCAAATATTTTTCGCATACATTTATCGTTCTCCTCCAAAAGTGCTTTGAGTGTGCTTTCCTCTATTTTGTTTTCATCCGAAACATTGTCATCTGTCTGAGCGGTATCTGTTACTTCCTGGCTTGTAGGGTTTTCCTTTTCGTTATCTGTCTGCGGCGAACAGCCTGTTAAAACAAACCCACTGATAATAAATACGCACAAATACTTCAACCATTTCATATAAATCTCTCCTTTCAACTGAGAACCATCTTCATATACAACCTCAGATCTGCTTTTTTACCATCCTTCATCCCTCCATTGATTTGCCCTGATATAGCTTGAAAAACTGCCGAATATGGCGCTCAATCAATGAAAACACTTCTTTTTCACGCTCCGGTTCCCGATCACAGAGATTGATCCAGACGGAAATGGGCAGGCAAAGCTGTGCTGCCATAATTTCCGAATCGCCATTCACTAGCTTGCCCTGCCCAATGAGAAAGCGAATAAACCCGTTAAAGTAGTGCAATACATCTGCATAGTTTTGTTTGGTTTGCATGGCAGCCATCTGCTGGTTTCTGAATTGCTCAATGGTCAGCATTTTTCGTGCACGGCTGATTTGCGGATCATGGAGGATATAACGCACCTGTCCCAAAACCATCTGCACAGCGGTATCCGATGTTATATCCTGCTTATCCTTCGTATAGGCAGGGTCGTCCCAGTTTGTCTTTGCAAAAAGAGAGCGCTTTTCGTATCCCTCTAAAATCTGTTCCATCAGCGTATCCAGAATTTCCTGCTTGCTTGCAAAATGGCTGTACATGGAGGCTTTACGAATGCCAACTGCATCGGCAATTTGGGAGATTGGGGTGGCCTCAAACCCCTGCACCGAAAACATTTCCAGCGCCGTATTCAAAATCTTCTGCTTTGTGTAATCCTTTTCCATGTCACTCTCCTCTCGATAATGGCAGCATCTATATTATAACTACCGAACGGTAGGTTGTCAAGTAAAAATATATTGGTTTGATCATCGCCGGAGAGGTTGTAAAAGACTTGGTGAATTATGAAAAGTAACAACCATATCAACCCATAAAGAAAAAGAATCAGGCTCCGACTCTGTGTAAGTCAAAACCTGATTCCTTTTTTCTATCCGATTGGTTAATAACCCAACCGGTTCAAATATTCATCGGCATCCCGCAGAATTTTTCTGTCCTGCTCAAATCCAAGATGCTCCAGCGCCTCTTCTAACGGTACAATCCAATAATCCAACACTTCGCCTTCTTGCGGCACAATCGTTTGATCACCAAAAGAAGCCAAGAAGTACACGGCTGTTTTGTTAATAAAGAACCGCACCTTATAGTCATATTCTCGACGGAAGCCTTCTACTACGTCCACAGAAAGACCGGTTTCCTCCAGAATTTCTCGATGAACCGTTTCCATCTCGGTTTCGCCATATTCCACATGACCTTTTGGGAATCCTGCGTGAAAAGAACGGTTTTTAATCAGCAGGTAACGGCGCTCTCCATCCACCTTAGTATACAAAACCGCACCGCAGGACTTTTCATGGCTGCAACTGTAAGTAATAGCAGCGTCCTCTGCCTGCAACTGCAAGTCATGTTCAATTTCCGGCTCGTAAATAATCTTTCCCTTTGGCACAACTACTAAGCGGTCGTCCTCCTTTGGGCTGTGAACTGTTGCGGCAACTCGTCCGGTAAAGGTTTCTACCGGAGCGGATTCTCCCACAACATAAGCGGTTACTTTTTTGCCGGTAGTTTCCCACTTTTCTTTGTCATATCCAATATTGTATGGACGCTCTTTGGTGGCAGGATCGGTTACAACTACTGTTACATCCTGATCCAGTGTAAAATATTCATGTGATTCAACTGCTACATTATGCATAAATTTCGCTCTGCTCCTATTATATAAATTTCTGTCCTGCGCATATTTTTGTGCGAGATCTTGTTTGATCATCATGTACTTTTTCAGCTTATCCTCGTTTTGAGAAAGGTAATCCCGAAAATGAATCAGATCATTCCATAGGTCACAGCCTGACTGCAACACATAAACATGGTGGGTATGTTCTCCGCTTTCTGTTCGTTTGATGAAGAACAAACGATTTTCATTGTCCCGTTTAAAGCGATGGATATAGCCTGCCTCTCGCATTTCCGGTAGCTTTTCTCTGGCCTCCGTGATAGACCGCACCGATACTGCCAAATCTATGATCGGTTTGCACACGACACGAACCGAATCGCTGTGAATGGCGCCGCTGCCCACTTCTTCTATCTGTACGACGGACTCCTCGAAAATAGCTTGTAACTCCTGCTTTGCCGACGATACTGCGGTAGTCCATGCTTGCCCCATCTCTTTTGGACAGACCAACGAAATTTCGCTGCCCTTCAGTCCCAACTGTTGCTCCTGCACACAGACCCTCCCTTCTTTCCTGTCAATCTTTGGTTTTCAACCAAATTCTACACTTACTATACAGTATACTCTCCACAATTTATTTATGCAACCGTGTGACAAGAAATTTCATTTTTTATTCAAAAAGCAGTACAATCCGACACCTACTTCAACAAAAAAAGAACCGCATCCAACAATGGATACGATCCTTTTGGACAGATGCTACGCTAATCCGCACCGATCGGATTTAAACTTAGCCCTCTTCTCTCATCTTTGCGAAGCACTCGCTGCAGTAAACCGGACGATCTTCACGTGGCTTGAAAGGAACCTTTGCCTCTTGACCGCAGGATGCACACTGTGCTACGAACATCTCACGCTCCGGCTTGGAAGCATTCTTCCGAGCGTCACGGCAAGATTTGCATCTTTGTGGCTCGTTTACAAAGCCCTTGGATGCATAAAATTCTTGCTCGCCAGCTGTGAAAGTAAATTCGTGGCCGCATTCCTTGCAGATGAGAGTCTTGTCTTCGTACATTTGAAAAACCTCGCTTTGGTTAATAGAAATTTGCCCTTAGGCGGATTTGCACCGACACCTTTGATTTTCAACGCTCTACTTAAGCTATCTGGGCATAACGATCCCTAATCTTGGGACAGATGATGTTTCAATTTTTTTCGTACACGCTGCATTGCATTATCTGCTGCTTTTACAGAAACTGACAGCTTTTCTGCAATCTCGCCGTATTTATAGCCATTTAGATATAATCGAAGCACATCCTTTTCCATGGGAGACAAGGAACTGTTCAAGTGATCGGTTACGGCTTTTACGCTTTCTTGTGCAATCACCCGAGATTCCGGATCCAATTCCTGACGGCAGAGAAACGGCTCCAACTGCGCTCCGTCTGTGTCTTGCAAAGACAGAGAATTGGTGAGGATCGTATTCTTTAAGCTGGCAGAAGAACGGTAAGCGGCGATGATTCGATTGGAAATACATACGCCGGCATAAGTTTGAAATGTTGCGCCTCCGCTTGGTTGGTAGGTCATTGCTGCACTGAATAATCCCAACAATCCCTCTTGCCATAAATCATCTGCTTCTAATGCAAAGCTGTGAAAGGAAGAGGCTTTGACCCGAACCAATGGTAAATACCGATTGGAAAGCTCCACAAACGCATCGGCTGCCCCTTGACGAACCTGCTGTGCAAGCTCGTTATCTGAAAGCTGTGTAACAGATGACATTCGGTACCTCCCAATAGGACTTTGCGGCACCGAACATGGCACCATAAAAAAGAAATAGACCATACACCCATAAATATCATAACCGATTTTTAAGGAGAAGTCAACAAAAATTAGAAAAAATAGCAAAAAACTTAAAGCATAATCCCCCTTTTTTCGTAATAGAGTTACAAGATGCTCCAAATTTTTCTCATTTTATTCCAATATTTTATACATCATAACACACAATAGACAGATACGCAAGGTATAACGACGAAAAAATTGCGGAACCCTATAAGATTTTTTCGACAATTTTTTTCATTTCTATTTGTTTTCCGAATTACCTGTGCTAAAATAAAAGAAAACTGCAGGAGGTATTTGCTATGGTTTCACAACTAAACAGCATGGGGATTTACGGAATGCACGTTTTCCCCGTTACGGTAGAAACCGACCTCTCTCGAGGAATGCCTGTATTTGACATTGTCGGGCTACCCGGCACCGCCGTGAAAGAATCCAAGGATCGAGTGCGTGCCGCTTTAAAGAACTGCGGATACAGTTATCCGGTCAATCGAATCACCGTCAATCTGGCACCTGCTAACGAGCGTAAGGAAGGTCCAATCTATGACATTCCACTGTTGTTATCGCTGCTTATTTCTTCAAATCAATTAAACTGCGATGTTTCTGATGCTGTTTTTATGGGGGAAGTATCCCTTTCCGGCACCATCCGTCCGGTCAGCGGTATTTTGCCAATGCTGTTAAAAGCCGCAGAGTGTGGGTTCAAGCGAGCCTTTATTCCGGCAGATAACAGCACCGAGGGTGCAATCGTCAACGATTTAGAGGTCTACGGTGTTCGCACAGTACAGGAGTTGACCGACCACCTTTCCGGAATCGCGCCGTTGCGTCCCATTGCACCGCTAGACCTTCCGCCGTTGGAATCCTTATATTTACCGGATTTTGCCGATGTAAAGGGACAGCATCAAGCCAAGCGCGCATTAGAAATCGCTGCTGCCGGTGGACATAACATTCTAATGATTGGACCACCGGGTGCAGGCAAAAGTATGCTTGCCAAGCGACTGCCTTCCATTCTTCCGGATATGACTTGGGAAGAAACCATCGAAACCACAAAACTGTATTCCATCTCCGGAAAAATCACAAAGCAAGTACCGCTCATTCGCACCCGTCCGTTCCGCTCTCCCCACCATACCGTGTCGGCAGCGGGACTTACCGGTGGCGGCTCCACACCGATGCCCGGTGAAATTTCCCTTGCCCATAACGGTGTTTTGTTCTTAGATGAGCTTCCGGAGTTCCGGCGAGATGCCATGGAGGTGCTGCGCCAACCCATTGAGGACCATGTAGTTACCATTTCTCGTGTGCACGGAAGTGTATCCTACCCTTGCTCTTTTATGTTGGTTGCCGCCATGAATCCTTGTCCTTGCGGTTACTTTGGACATCCGGTTCGAGAATGCACCTGTTCTTCCGCCAGTGTTTCTCGGTATCTTTCCAAAATCTCCGGTCCTCTGTTGGATCGATTCGACCTTCATGTGGATGTACCTCCGGTGGAATTTGAACATTTGGTATCTCTCGAAAAGTCAGAACCTTCTTCCGCTATTCGAGAGCGAGTCAATGCTGCCAGAACCATCCAGAATGACCGATTTCAAAATACCGCCGTCACCTGCAATGCCAACATGACTAGCGACCATTTGTTGGAGTGGTGTCGTGTTACCGATACCGCACAAGCCCTCATGCGAAATTTCTTTGAAAAAATGGGACTTTCTGCTCGTGCTTACGACCGTGTTTTAAAAGTCGCTCGAACCATTGCCGATTTGGATCACAGTGAAAACATTCTTCCAAAGCACGCTGCAGAAGCCATTCAGTATCGAAATTTAGACCGAAAATACTGGCAAAAAGAATTATAATTAAACCGTACAGCCGTTTGGAAATTTTCCAACTACGGCTGTTTTTATTTTGCAAAAAATGTTAAACGAAAAACAGAGAGAAAAAACACGCCGTTCTTCCCTCTGTTTTTACACGATGCTAAAATAGAATCCATTACTTCCTGCCTTGTCAAAGAAATTCGATGCACCCTGTACAATGGCTTCTCGGTCTAAGCCCTATGCCAACGCATGACGAATTGTAAGATTACTGGTTACATTGTTTCCGAAGTGCTATATTATTTAAAGTTGCAAGAGCCGTCGAATCAGTCGAATCATATGATCACTCTGTTCTGTGGGGGTGCCTTCCGTGTGAATCGTGGAAGGAATCATCAATGATGCAAAAGTGGAACAAATAACAAACCGCTGAAAGGAGTCTATTTCTAGTCCTTTGCTTTTCAAAAATTGATTCAGATACCGATTGAGCAACCGATCAATCTTTGCAAGCAGTTCATTTTGCGGGGCGTAACGCAACAGATAGACTGCATCCTTTTTTTCTTGAAAGTAAGTTAATGCGGTGATAATTTGCGCTCTGTTTTTTTCTGCATCTTGGGTAAACAAAAAATTCTGCATGGGTTTTAACAATTCATTTTCTAAGTAAATGGTAAACTCCAACATATGCTCAAAATAATAATAAAAGGTGCTGCGAGATATATTCGCCTCATCAATCAGCTTTTGAATTGTAATTTCTGAAGCCGGCATCGTTTTCCCCAAGGAAAAATACGCGTCTTGTAATAATTGTTTTTTAGAACGTGTCATCCGATTTGCTCCCTTATTTTCCCATTCTTATCTCTTTAGTATAGCCGAGAACGAGAGAATAATCAAGGAAATCTTTTAATTGGGAAAATTTAATCCTTTAAACCTTTCTTTAATTTCCGAAGTAGTCCCGTGCAGGAACTACCCAAGCAAGTACACATCACCGCATAGATTGCAAGCACTCCGACCAAAATACCAAACCACCCACTGACGGTTTTATTATCAGCAATACACACTCTTGAATAAGCTTCCTATTATCATTGGACGGCGAATCGTTTGGCAAAGAGGAATTTCTACTTCCGGGTTACACGGCTCAAAGGTTCCAAAAGCTGCCTAGTAGCAGCTTTTGGAACCTTGCACAGAGTATTTTTATAATTTTATTATAGCATTCACCGGTTCTGTTTGTAAGAGATTCAAAAGAGAACAAAAAATCCGAGCTTAAAAAGCCCGGAAAAAGCGAAGAACACATCTGACCAACCAGATGTGTTCTTCCATTACCTTGGAGCTGCTAACCAGATTCGAACTGGTGACCTCGTCCTTACCAAGGACGTGCTCTGCCACCTGAGCCATAGCAGCATGGCGACCTAGAACGGGCTCGAACCGTCGACCTCCAGCGTGACAGGCTGGCGTTCTAACCAACTGAACTACTAGGC
>CAKSOB010000022.1 GCA_934476545.1 uncultured Eubacteriales bacterium
GTGTTGTAATCCAGTGCGCCGGTAGGCTCGTCGCAGAGCAGAAGCTTCGGCTTTTTCGCCATTGCCCGGGCAATGGAAACCCGCTGTTGCTCACCGCCGGAAAGCTGCGCGGGAAAATTATAAATCCGGTCGCCCAGTCCCACCTGTTGGAGCATTTCCACGCTGTCCACCGTGTTTTTGCACAGCTCGGTGGCAATTTCCACGTTCTCCTTGGCGTTCAGGTTGGGAATCAAATTGTAGAACTGAAAGACAAACCCAATGTCGTTGCGACGGTAGTTGGTCAGTTGCTTTTTGTTGAATTTTGCAATGTTAATGCCATCTACAAAAATGTCGCCTTCATCACAGGTATCCATGCCGCCCAAAATGTTCAGGATGGTAGTTTTGCCTGCGCCGCTGCTGCCCACCACAAGGGCAAACTCTCCTTTTTCCACATCAAAAGAAACGCCGTCGGAGGCTGTGATGGTGACTTCGCCCATGCGGTATCGTTTGTAGACGTTTTGCAGAGAAATGTAAGCTGCCATTCGGTTTTCCTCCTTCAAAAAATGTCGAGATATTTACCTTTATTATATAGGGTTTCTGCCAAAAATGCAATGCAAAAAGCGAGAAAAACTATATGAAAAAACGAATGGTTTTCTGTTATTTAAAAATAGATTGATTAAATTTTCTCACTAAAGGCTTATTGAGAAAATTCAGTCGATAATTGCTTGGAAAGGGCAAGGTTTTTCTGTATAGTAAGGACAAGGCATCAAAAGAGCAGAGTGGTGTCCCGATAGAACGAGGAGAAGCGTTCTATCCATTGTATCTTCTTTTTCCTTTCTCTCAAGAGCAGTCGTGTTGCCCCAAAGCACGGCTGCTTTTTTTGTGCAATCTGTATTGTTCTCTCGTGGAAATTCTACAAGAAATCACTTGTCGGATTTGGTGAAAAAGTGCTATAATAAGTCTATGTTATTTTTCAGACAAAGGGGGGCAATAAGCTGTGACACGAGCATCGGAACACACCAGACGACAGTTGGCAGATGCGCTACGCCACAAGCTGGCAACAAAGCCGCTGCAAAAAATCACCATTCGAGAGTTGGTGGAAGAGTGTGGATTAAATCGCCAGACATTTTACTATCACTTTAAGGACATCTACGATTTACTGCGGTGGATGTTTGTTTACGATGGGGAGCAATTATTAAATAAACGCTTAACCACGGAAACATGGGAGGAAGCGTTGCTGTTGGTGCTGCGATACCTGGAGGAAAACCGCCAGATGTGCTGTGGTGTGCTATCCTCTGTGGAGCATGAATATCTTCGCCGTTTCTTATACGATGACGTAGAGCCGGTGGTTTCTCAGTTGATTGAGGAGCTTTCCGAGGGACTGACCGTTGCACCCAACTATCAAAAATTTTTGACGCATTTTTACACGCTGTCCATTGCCTCTTTGATTCTCACTTGGATTATGGAGCCGGGAGATTCCGGCTGTGGCGACGCCGAAGAATTGATTCGGATGTTATCCGTTACATTAGATGGAAATTTACGACAAGCATTACAGCGTTACAGCGCAGAATAAAAGTACAATCAGCCGTGCAGTTGCACTGCTTTTTTTATGCACTTTTTTAAGCCAATGTGGAGCGATATTGTGCATTTTCGAGGGAATGTAAAGAAACTAGACAGCCATGTACCTTTGTATATGGCTAAATTATGAAGGGTTGGGTAAAATGAAACGTAATCACTAATTTTTTCAGAAAGGAGAAAAACGATGAAAGGAAGAAATAAGACAATTGCGTCGATTGTTCTGATCATCGGTGTGCTGATTATCCCGCTGATTTACAGTGGATTGTATCTGGCATCTGTATGGGATGCCTATGGCCGGATGGATGCGCTTCCGGTGGCAGTTGTAAACGAGGACAAAGGCGCTGTCATCGATGGAGAAGAGCAAAATCTCGGTCAACAACTGGTAGACACTCTGGCAGAGAACAAAACCCTGGATTGGGCATTTGTTGACAAAGAGCAAGCAGAGGAGGGTCTGGAGGTTGGAAACGTATACTATGCGGTCATCCAAATTCCGGAAGATTTCTCCAAAGATATTGCTTCTGCATCCACAGAGAACAAGAGTCCTGCAACCATTACCTATTCCAGTAATGAAAAGCGGAACTACATTGCTTCTACGATTTTGAAATCTGCAATGATGACAGTGAAGGACAGCTTGAAGTCCTCTGTATCAGAGCAAATTTCCGACAACCTGATTCAGCAGTTGGAGCGTGTTCCAAATGAAATGGAAACACTGGACGACGGCTTGAAGCAGCTGCAGGATGGCTCTAACCAACTGCAAGACGGTATGACACAGCTTGCTGACGGAAACAATACCCTGACCGAAAATCTGGGAACCCTGACAAACGGTTTGCAGCAGGCGGAGAGCGGCGCAAACCAGATTCAAGACGGTTTGACCAAGGTGCCGGAACTGATTGACGGCGCACAGCAACTGCAAGACGGCGCTAATGCCGTTAACGAAGGCGCGCAGCAGCTCCAGAGCGGCGTAAACTCCGTTAACGACGGCGCGCAGCAGCTCCAAGGCGGCGCACAGCAGCTTCAGGGCGGTATGGGTCAAGTAAGCGACGGCGCTTCTACTCTGAATGCAGGCATCAGCCAGCTTCAGGGCGGTATCAACCAAGCAGCAGCCGGTGCAGGCAGCCTGGAAACCGGTGCAGCACAGCTTGACCAAGGATTGCAAAACTACGTTGCTCAGGTAAACCAAATTCTGGCAGCTTCCGGAAATACCGCAGTTGCACAGCAAGTGGCTGCTGCCGGTGAACAACTGCTCAGCGGTTCTCAGCAGGTAAGCGCAGGCGCTTCCTCTCTGAACAGCGCAATGGGTCAACTGTCTGCCGGTGCACAGCAGGTATCTACCGGTTCTGCTTCTCTGCAGGATGGTATTTCTCAGGTATCTGCCGGTGCCGATCAACTGGTTGACGGCATCAATAGCCTGTCCGCCGGTACCGGTGCTTTGGCAGAGGGTTCTGCAACCTTGACTGCCGGTACAAACAGTCTGGCAGCAGGCTCCTCCACATTGTCTGCAGGCGCAGGTCAACTGACAGCGCTCCAGAGCGGTGTTGGTCAGCTGAGCGATGCACTGGGTCAACTTTCCTCCGGCGCACAGCAGTTGTATGACGGCTCTCAGACCTTGGGCAATGGTATTCAGTCTGCTTCCGACGGCGCAAAGACTTTGGGCGATGGCATCACAACCGCCGAAAAGGCAGTTTCCAAGTCCATCAAAACCGCTCAGAAGGAGCTGCGTAAGACAAACGGTTTGTCCGAGTTTGCAGGCACTTCTGTTGATGTAGAAGCAGATCCATATGATTCTGTTCCGAACTATGGCAGCGGCTTCGCTCCATACTTTATGAACGTTTCTCTGTGGGCAGGCGGTTTGACCCTGATGATGTCCGTCTATCTGGACTACAAGCGTCGTATTAAGCTGCTCTCTCCGGAGAGTGACCGTCCATGGCTGCGCTGGCTTGCTTTGATTGGCATTGGCGCAGGTCAGGCGCTTCTGGTTGGTATTATCGGACAATTTGCACTGGGTCTGCAAATCAACAACGTGGCAATGTACTACGGCGGATTGATTCTGGCAGCCATCACCTACACGTCAATCATCCTATTCCTCATGGATCACCTAGGGGATGTGGGCAAGCTGCTGTCGATGGTTTTCCTGGTATTCCAGCTTACCGCTACGGGTGGTAGCTTCCCGGTAGAAATGACTCCGGGCTTCTTCCAATTCCTGAACCCACTGCTGCCAATGACTTACAGCATCCGCTTCCAGAAGGAAGCGATCAGCGGTACCAACTACGGTTACATGTGGTTGAACCTTGCGGTACTTGCCGGATTCTTTGTGGTATTTGCAGCCGGTACACTGGGACTGGATTACTTGAAGAAACATTTGAAAAAGAAAAAAGGAGAAGACTTCACAGAGCACACCGAGCTGTTGAACGATTCGATTTAATTCTAGGGAAAACGTCGGGAAACCGGCGTTTTTTTATGCTCTTTTTTTTCGAAAAATTTTCTAAAAGAATAAAAAGGCAGTACAGCGCAAAGTTTGTCAAAGAGCGTTGTATTGCTTTAATTCTTTTTTCACAAAATTCAAAACGATACATACCATAGCAACAGGAAAAATTTTGATGATTAAACCGAACAGCGCAGGGCAATACTATTTCCGGAAACAACTTCCGATTTTTTTTGGAATGGAGTGTGAAACCATGCAAGTTCACAGAGGCGATATTTATTATGCAGATCTTAGTCCCGTAGTGGGGTCGGAGCAGGGCGGTGTGCGTCCGGTGCTGATTGTGCAAAATGACGTGGGCAATCGGTTCAGCCCTACGGTCATTGCTGCGGCAATTACCAGTCAGCAGACCAAAGCAAATTTGCCTACCCATATTACCCTCAATGCGGTGGATTCCGGTTTGGCAAGGGATTCTATTGTGTTATTAGAGCAGGTGCGAACGCTGGATAAGCACCGTCTCAAGGAGCGGATGGGACGACTGGATGACAACTCCATGGATCAAGTAGACCATGCGCTGTCCATCAGCTTTGGGTTAACGTGACCGTATTTCCGGCAGGCTACATAGGTCGCCGCATAACGGAGTAAAAAACGGGAACAGTAACAGCAGAAAGGAGTTGGAAGTATGACATTGACCGCAAAAGAACTGACCGCCATTGAAGATCAGCTGAACTGTGAGAAAATTTTGGTAGAAAAGTGCAAGGCATACGGGGAGCAATGCGATGACCCGGAGCTGAAAAAGCACTGCCAAACCATGGCAGGTAAGCACCAAAAGCACTACGAAACCTTGCTGCAATTTTTAAACTAGGAGGACGTTATGGCACAGAAGCAAATGGATGACCGCACCATGATGGATGATCTGCTTTCTTCGGAAAAGCACATTACCGGCACCTATAATACCTTTACCAACGAGTGTTCCACCCAAAAGATTCGGGACAGCTTTTTGAATTTGCTCAACGAAGAGCATCAAATGCAGTCCAATATTTTTGATGAGATGAAAAAGCGTGGTTGGTATCAAACCCCTGCTGCCGAGCAGAACAAGGTGGATACTGCCAAGCAGAAAGCGCAAAACCAAAAACCAAACGCCTAAGCAAAGAGTACGCCGGAGCAGTTCGGCGTACTTTTCTGTTTTGCCCCTCTCGTTCCGACAAACAACGCATGCGATCGGTCGTATACTAAGTTCCAGAGGAAGAAAGGGGGCGGGAGTATTTCAACGCAGCCTGTAATTTATTTGGATGTGTTACTCAGTATCAATCTGCTGTTGGATTATTTGTTGCTGTTGGCTACCGCAAAATTTCTGGGACTGCCTTACCGCAAGGTTCGGCTATTGTTGGGTGCCTTATCCGGTGCTGCCGCCTCACTGATTATCTTATTGCCGTCCCTGCCGTTTCTGCTCAGCAGCGGAATCAAGCTGCTCACCTGCGGCGGGATGGCGCTGGCAGCCTATCCTTGGGCAAGCTGGCGAGATTTTTGCAAGCGAACGGCTTGTTTGTTTCTGGTGAGCTTTCTCTTTGCGGGAATGCTCTTGGCGCTGTCTTATTTTCTCAAAGCACCGGGACTGTTTGTACAGAACAATGCAGTCTATGTGGCGGTTTCTCCCTTGGTGTTGGCAGCCGGTGCCGTGGGGTGTTATTTTGTGTTATCACTGCTGTACCGCATTACCGGCAGACGAGGGCAAGGGCATACCTTTTGTCAAGTCACGGTTTTTTACGAGGGAAAAAGCGTTTCTTTCCCTGGGAAAATTGATACCGGCAACAGTCTGACCGAACCTTTTTCCGGGCTTCCCGTCTTGGTGACGGAGCAAGCGGCACTAAAAGATGTACTGCCGTTGGAGATTGCACAAGGCGTGTTAACAGCAGAGGTAAAAAGTGGAATTCGCCTAATCCCTTTTACCAGTGTGGGTGGGCAGGGCGTGCTGCCTGCCTTTCGACCGGAGCGGTGTGTCATTCGGCGGGGGAAAGAAGAAATTACAGTAACAGATTGCTATATTGCGGTAACACCTAAAAAGCTCAGTACAACCTACCGTTCCTTACTGTCGCCCGACCTTTTGGTATTGGGACAGCATCTCAAAAAAGACATGGAGGCAAAGCTATGAATGAAGAATTAAAACGATCGTCGCTGCGAAGTTGGTTCTATCGCATGATGACAAAGCTGCGAGGCAGCGAAGGAATTTATTACATCAACGGTCCGGAAACCCTTCCGCCGCCCCTCACATCGGAGGAGGAACAGGCGGTGATGGAGCGGGTGCGTGCCGGTACGGAAAATGCCAGAGAACCGCTCATCACCCACAATCTTCGTCTGGTGGTTTACATATCCAAAAAGTTCGAGTCCCCCTCGGTAAACATTGAGGATTTGATTTCCATTGGTACCATCGGATTGATTAAAGCAGTCAACACCTTTTGTCCGGAGCGAAATATCAAGCTGGCAACCTATGCGTCCCGTTGTATAGAAAATGAAATTCTGATGTATTTACGAAAAAACACCCAGCTCCGCAATGAAATTTCCATAGACGACCCCCTCAATGTGGACTGGGACGGCAATGAATTGCTCCTTTCCGACGTATTGGGCAGTGACCAAAACACCGTCAATCAGAATATTGAACGAGAGGTGGAAAAACAGCTTCTCATGGAGGCAGTGTCCAACTTATCGGAGCGGGAACAGAAAATTATGCACCTGCGGTTTGGCTTGAACGAAACAAAGGAACATACCCAAAAAGAAGTGGCGGACTGCTTGGGTATTTCCCAGTCCTATATTTCTCGTCTGGAAAAACGAATCATGGAGCGCTTGCGAAAGGATTTGGAGCGAGTCAGCTAGATTTTCTTTGGAAATTGGAAAAATCACCTTGCCAAGCGGCACGCCATTTGCTAAAATAGAAAGAAGAATTCAAACAAATTAGAAGTAGAAAAGCAGGTGGCAGGATGCGAATTTCCAAGGTAGAATATTATCTCAATATTGCTCGGGCAGTAGCAAAGCGCTCCACTTGCCTGCGGCGGCAGTACGGTGCGGTTATCGTGAAGAACGATGAGATCATCAGCACCGGCTACAACGGTTCCCACAGAGGTGCCGACAACTGCTGTGATGTGGGCGTTTGTTGGCGGGAAGCTCACGGCATTCCCCACGGGCAGCAGTATGAAAAATGCGTTGCGGTACACGCCGAGCAAAATGCGATCATTTCCGCCGCCCGTTCCGACATGATCGGCTCTACGCTGTATCTGGCAGGATTTGAAGGGGAAAAGGAAATTTTAGGCGAGCCTTGCTTGATTTGCTACAAAATGATTGCCAATGCCGGCATTGCCCGTGTGGTGAATCTCCACGATTTAGAATTGGAAAAAGCAGGTACCCCCATCACAGACCCAACCTCCAATACTTGTATCGGTTGCGGCTGTGGCTGCGGAACCGAATCCAAATAAGAATGCCCCCTCTTTCGGAACATGGAGTCAGAAGGAGAGGGTTCTTTTTTTTCACTTTAGCGTGAGAAAAACCACCGGTTCTACCGGTGACACTCATCTTGATTATAAAACCGTAGAAACCTAAAAAATATACAGCCTTTAATTAAAATTTACGATACCAAAAGGTAAAAAGCCGGGAGAAAAGAAATATGTTTTGCTGTGCGCTACATATGAAGATGGCGGTGTTTATCATTGGCTGACCTACACTTGGAAACAAATCTAATATAAATTTTTCCAAAATGCAATAAAGTTTATGCACCAAAAAAGGGCGTGTGAAAAAACGAAAGTTTTTCACACGTCCTTTTTCTTAGGGGTACAATGGTAGTTATATTGTATAAAAAAGGGTATCGTTCCCCTTACGCTCGTATTCATTAGGGGAGAAATGCCAGTTTGTCCCGTTCGGCTTTCTCAATGACCTTTTTGCGAATGGCAGCGCAAATTTCTTCTGCCACCGGAACTTCTTCTTCTCGAATCTCAAAGATTTCGGAGGATACTTTTCCGCCTTGTCCCAAGTAGCTGATTTTCACATAGAAGCGTTCGATCGCATCCTCAATTTCAATGGTGCGAAACAGCTTTTTCCGTTTCCGTATGAATTTTTTCACAACGGGAACCACCTCTGCCGCACACACATTGAACTGTCCGTTCAAATCGTACCAAAGCTGCAAGCCACCTTCCGCGCCGCAATGGGTATCGGAAAAATGATAATTTCGCCATCCAAGCGTTTGATTCATGGTATCACCTTATCACAAAAATTAGCGGTTGCCCGCCTTTCTTGTCATTCTATCATAAAATGCCACCGGTTGCAATTTCTTTTCCGAAAGTTTCCGCCCAAAGGGAAACTTTTCTCTGTTTTTGTGGGAGAAGTGAATTGTAGTAGTATTCGGAAAGGAGCAGAGATGGAATACAGACAAAAGATTACGCTGGAGGTATCCGGCGGAGAAACCGTGAAAGTGGCGGCAAAGCAAAAGGATAAGGACAGCCGAACGGTGGAGGTGGCTTTGACAGGCGGCGGAATCCCCTTAGCGATTCCTGTTACGGTAACGGCACGGCTGCGAGCCATCAAGCCCAGCGGTGCTTGTGTGTTGAATGATTGCCAAATTGACGGCGACCATATTTTGGTACCGCTAACGGAACAGCTTTTAGCAGAGGTGGGAACGGTACGGGCAGACATCGGCTTGTATGACGGTGCGGCGTTGCTGTCTACTACGCAATTTGTGATTCAGGTAAGCCGTTCCACTATTGATGAAGATGCCGTGGAAAGTACCCGGGAATTCAGCGCGCTGACCAATGCTCTTACTGCCGTAGATACCGGCATAGCAGAAGCCGCCACAGCGGCAGAAAACGCCAACCGGGCGGCAGCTTCGCTGGGAACCGCAGTGGAGGATTGCAACACTGCCGCCCAAAAGGCCAACGGAACCGCCGCACTGGCAGAAGAAAAAGCAGCCTTGGCGCAGAAGCAGGCAACAGCCGCAAGCAATGCCGCAGCCACTGCCAATACAGCGGCACAGCGTGCAGAAACAGCTGCAGAGGCTTGCGATACCTTTGTGAATCAGGAGATTGGAGCGGTGGTGGACGACGCCATTGCCACAAAAGTAGATGCCAAGGTGAGCGAAGCAGTGGACCAATTAGCAGGCAAACCCAACGGTATGGCAAAACTGGATGCAAACGGAAAGATCACACCCATGCCCACCGCCGAAGAAGTAGGTGCGGCGCCTGTCAATCATACGCATGATATGAGCGTATCTATGGAGCAAATCACCGGAACAGCTGCCATCACCCAAGGCGGCACCGGTGCTGCTACCGCAGAGGAGGCGTTGAGTAATCTGGGTGCGGCATCATCAGCCCATACCCACAGTGCCGCTGATTTGAAATCCGGTACCCTGCCCATTGCACGGGGCGGAACCGGTGCAACTACGGCGGCTTTGGCTCGGTTCATGTTGGGACTGGGCAACACCACCGGCGCAGTTCCCATTGCCAACGGCGGCACCAATGCAACCACCGCCGCCCGTGCCTTAACCAACTTAGGCGCTGCTGCCGCCAAGCATACCCACACCATGGCAGACATTACGGACGCTGCTTCTGCTGCATCTTATGATGCTGCGGCAGTTCCAAACGAAACAATATCTTGTCAGGTAGAGAACGCAGACGGTACGCTAACCTGCACCATTGCAGGAACATCCGTAACCGTACAGGGAACGCTTTCCGTAACACCTGCACAAGTTCCCTTGGTGCTTGGGAAAATCCCCACAAAAGCAAGTCCGGCACAGTCGGTCAAAGTTTTGGTAGGAGGGGAAACTCCGCTTCTTGCACAGCTTGAAATGACACCCAATGGCGAGCTGCGGCTCTGCTGGGCGTATGATCTTATCTTGCAGCGGCGTGCGGCGGAGCCTTTAAATCTAACCTTCCAAGTCACCTATATTTAGACATCAAAAATCGGCAGACTATGACATTTGTCACGGTCTGTCGGTTTTTTCTATGTTATCTATTAGGAATTGCAGTGATCATCTAAAATCTTTCGGAGAGAAGAGATACTGTCAGAGCGGGAATGCACAATCGGAATTTGGTATCGTTTTGCTTCGCCGGTGGCACAAATTACCATTTTGTGTGCTACTGTTCCGGTAAACAAAATCATCAAATCAGGGGTACCAAGTTTCTTTTTGATGGTGCGGTCCATCTGGGTAAATACCTTTGCACGGCAGCCATAGTCCTTGCAGACATCCTTATATTGACATACCATGCGGTCATTTCCGCCTACAATTACAACACTCATAATCGTTCCTCCTAGTTCTTGTTATAATAAGGATTCTCTCCGAATCCCAAAAGTATTTGAGTAAGCCTACGCTAACTCATTGCTAAAAGAAAAGGGAAATGGATTCCCTTCTGTCCATATTTCTTGATTAGCATATGCTAACTACCTAGTAGTTTAACAGGTTTTATAAGGGTTGTCAAGAGGTGGAAAAAAATTTTTTTAAAAATGGATTCTGTTTGCAAAATGAAAAATCCTGTGCTATACTGAAAGTACACTAAATCAGGAGGGAATAAAAAATGTTAGATCAAAAAGTAGCGCAGTTGCTGAATGACCAGATCAACAAGGAGTTGTATTCTGCCTATCTGTACTTGGATATTGCCAATTACTATATTCACGAAGGTCTGAATGGTTACGGAAATTGGTACACCATTCAGGCGCAAGAAGAGCAGGATCATGCCATGCTGATGATGAAGTATCTGCAAAACAACGGTCATGCCGTCGAGTTGGGTGCTGTTGACGCACCAAATTGCACCTTTGAGAACTTTAAGCAGCCACTGGTAAAGGCATATCAGCATGAGCAATATGTCACCAGCCTGATTAATACCATTTATGATGCAGCCTATTCCGTAAAGGACTTCCGCACCATGCAGTTCCTTGACTGGTTCGTGAAGGAGCAGGGGGAAGAGGAGCAAAATTCCGAGGATCAAATTAAGAAGTATGACCTGTTTGGTTCCGATCCAAAGGCGCTGTACATGTTGGATAGCGAGCTGGCAAGCAGAACCTATGCAGCGCCGTCCTTAGTTCTGTAAAAAATACCACACCCACGAAGGGTGGCGGCAAACTTCCATAGGAAAAGACACACTTCGTTGGCACAGGAATGTGACAGCAGATGTGTTCTTTTTTTGTCGTTTTTTGTAAGAAAGGAGCAAACCGTATGCGCTACACCATTGAAGGCGACCACTTGCCCGTCGTGATTTGTCATTTGGCGGCAGGGGAGGCAATGTTCAACCAAAGCGGTTCCATGGCGTGGATGTCTCCCAATATGCAGATGGAAACCAATGCCAAAGGCGGGTTTGGCAAATCTTTCGGCAGAATGTTTACGGGAGATTCCATGTTCCAAAACACCTATACTGCCCGGGGCGGCAACGGCATGATTGCCTTTGCTTCCGACTTTCCCGGTTCCATTCAGCCCTTTACAGTGGATCGGGAACACGAATATATCTTGCAGAAAAAAGCCTTTCTTGCCGCAGAGATGGGCGTAGACCTATCGGTGCATTTCCATCGGAAGCTAAAGTCCGGTCTGTTTGGCGGAGAGGGATTTTTACTGCAAAAGGTTTCCGGCAACGGTATTGTCTTTGCTGAGTTTGACGGCCATGTGGTAGACTACGAATTGCAGCCAGGTCAGCAAATCGTAGTGGATACCGGGCATCTGGCGGCAATGTCTGCAAGCTGCCAAATGGATGTCCAGTCCATTCCCGGCTTGAAAAATAAATTTCTCGGCGGGGAAGGATGGTTCAATACCGTCATCACCGGACCGGGTCATGTGTGGCTGCAAACTATGCCGTTGAGCAATGTAGCCGGCGCCTTGCTGCCGTATTTGCCAACCGGCGGAAATAATTAAAGAGCAAAAGAAAACCACCCCAACCGATTGGTCAGGGTGGTTTTTATGATTAGATTAAAAAATCAATCACTGCTGAATGGGAGCAGTGCGATGTGACGAGCACGCTTAATAGCGACTGTCAGCTCGCGCTGATGGTGTGCACAAGTGCCGGTTACTCTGCGAGGGAGAATCTTAGCTCTCTCGGAGATGAAGCGGCGGAGCTTCTGAACATCCTTGTAATCAATGTTGTCTACCTTATCAACACAGAAGCTGCATACCTTCTTGCGGCCCTTACGGCCACCACGGCGATCGTTTCTTTCTGGTCTTTCGTTTCTTTCTGCCATTGTATGGTTCCTCCTTTACTCATCTTTGGTTCGGCTTGTTTAGAAGGGCAGGTCGTCGTCTGTGATCTCCTCAAAGTCGCCGGTGCTTCCGCTGCTGTAAGCAGGAGCCGGAGCAATGTAGGCATCTTGACGCGGCTGCTCATTATAGCCGTTGTAATTGTTGTTGAAGTTGTTCCCGTTGCCACTGCTATTTCCGTCCCGTTTGGAATCTGCAAAATGAACATTCTCGGCAACGATCTCAAAGGCTTTGCGCTTGATCCCTTGACTGTCGGTATAGCTGCGGGTCTGGATGGAGCCTTGTAAGGCAATCATCTGACCCTTGCGGAAGTATCGGCAAACGAACTCCGCTGTGTTGCGCCATGCTACGATGTCAATGAAATCAGCCTGACGCTCGGTTCCTGCTTTTACATAGGAACGATCTACCGCAATGGTGAAGCTGGTTACAGCCACATTATTGGGTGTGTGGCGCAACTCAGGGTCGGCAACAAGACGACCCATCAAAATCGCTGTATTCAACATATCGGGACCCTCTCTTTCCTAATGGAACTTATGCTTCGGCTTCTTCAACCTTAGCCTCTGCCTTCTTTGGGGCCTTCTTGGCCTTAGCTGGCTTCAGCTCTTTTTTGATGATGAGAGAACGGAGAACGCCGTCTGTGATCTTGTAGATTCTGTCCAGCTCAGCTGTGAACTCTGGAGAACTCTTAAAATCGATCAGAGCGTAGTAACCCTCCGGCTGCTTCTGAATTGGGTATGCCAGCTTGCGCTTGCCCCATTCATCCACACCCTCAACAGTACCGTTTGCAGCGATCAGGTCAGAGAACTTCTTAACCAAGTTCGCAATACCCTCCTCGCCCAGGTTCATGGACAGAACCATAACGGTTTCGTAAGAATTTGTAAGATTTGGCATGATTGCACCTCCTTTTGGACTTTCGGCCCCGGCGGGTGGCGCCGGAGCAAGGTTTTATGCAGTAAAGCATAACATATTCAATTATAGAGAGATTCCGAGGGCTTGTCAAGGGGGTGAGCCAAAAAAGTTGGCATTTTTTTGGTTGTTTTTTTAAAAGAAGGGGGATGCTGCTGCAGAAAAGCGAATTGCCCCTCTTTTTTGCAAAAGAAAACAGCAGACGAAAATTTCCGCCTGCTGCAATGTAGCTGAACGATTAGTCCAGTGTTTTCACGAATTCTTTTAAGTAGGTTTTGAAGTCCTCGCCAATGACCGGGTGCTGCAAACCAACCTCCACGCTGGCTTGCAGAATACCCAGCTTGTTGCCCATGTCATAGCGTTTTCCGGTGAATTCCACCGCCGTCATGCCGTCCCGCTGTGCCAGTTCCCGCATTGCGTCGGTCAGTTGAATTTCCCCGCCGGCACCCGGTTGGGTGTGGTCAAGAATGTCAAAAATTTCTGGTGGCAGAATACAGCGACCCAAAATGGAGTACAAGGATAATACCTTGTCCGGCGTTGGTTTTTCCACCATGTCGGTGCAGTTGAACAGGTTGTCCCGAATCGGCTCTACCTGCAAAGAGCTGTATTTGCTGATGTCCTCCGGCGAAACTTTTTTCACGCCCAGAACGCCCTTGCCGAACTCCTCATAGGCACGAATCAGCTGCCCGCAAGCCGGATCCTCGCCGATGATCACATCATCGCCGTACAGCACGGCGAACGGCTCATCCCCTATGAAACTTCTGGCACGGTTCACCGCATGACCCAGTCCTAGGGTTTCCTTTTGGCGCAGGAAGTAAATATTGGCAAGCCGAGAAATCCCGATGATTTCCTCTAATTGCTCGCTTTTTCCCGGAGATTCGCTGAGCTTTTGCTCCAACTCCGGCATCCGGTCAAAGTGATCTTCAATCAAATCCTTGCCACGGTTGCTGATAATCAGAATATCCGTAATACCTGCCCGCACGGCTTCTTCCACAATATACTGGATTGCCGGCTTGTCCACAATGGGAAGCATTTCTTTTGGCATTGCTTTAGTGGCAGGCAGAACCCGTGTGCCAAGTCCGGCAGCGGGAATCACCGCTTTCGTAATCTTTTTCATGTACATAATGCTCCTTATTAACTAAACAGCGTAGGGACGTAGGTTAACGCTACGTTGATGGCAATTAAAATCATTGCCAAAGCTATATTTACGCCGCCTTTTTTCTCATACAGTGCGTCCTGCTCCACAGAGGACGGTGTGGTGTTGCGAACCTCTCTGGCGATACGCAAGCAGTGGTTCATGTACCATTTGTTGGCTTTCACACCGGCGATAATGGCAAGTACAAAGGAGGCGACGGTGGTAATCCACGGCAATAGGAACAGAATGATAGACCCAATTCCCATATTCATAATGGTTTGTACCACCTGATTCATGGTGTCGTTTGTGATGATGGCGCTGGAGGGAATGCCCAAGCTCTGGTAGGCAGCCTCCATAACCGGAGCAGCGCAGAATTTGCTGAGCAAAATAGAAATTGCGCTGAGCGCCATATTGATACCCAAATACAAGAATCCGCCCTTGTATTGCTTGCGGTATAAGAACCATGCCGGTCCAAACAAAAACGCAGCAAAGTTGAAGCGCTTTCGGTTGAAGTTTTTCATCCGATAAAATACCAGCATATAAAACGGAACGTTGCTCCGCACCACCTTTGCCATATCGCCGTAGGTTACGTCCTCGATTGGGTCGTTGGGGGAGATATGGAAGGCGCCCTGCCCCGGGAACGGCTGACCGGAAGGACCGAAAGGAACGCCGGGACCGTAGGGGGCGCCGGGGTCACGAGGCATCCCTCCGGGCGGTGTTTGCTGCTGTTGGGTGTTGGGTTCTGTTAAGGGACGACCGCAGTGAGAACAGAAGGAAGCGTCCTCGTCATTTTGTCCTTGGCAAAACGGACAATTCTTTTTGACGGCGTGATGACACCGATCCCACTGTTGGTCGGTGCCATGGGTTTCCGCACAGCCACAGCGACCGTGGGCGGTATAGCACTCCCGATGGTGGGGTGCGCCGCATTCCGGACAAACTACAATGTCGTCCTGTTCCGTAAAGGCTTTGCCGCATACCGGGCATTCCAAACCTGTGTAATTCATAAAATTAATCCTATCCTTTTGTCAAGATGAAGTAAACGTGCTACTTGTATTTTATCATTCTACCGAATTTTATCCAAAACTGCAACAAAAAAACTGTAAATTTCTAAATCCTCCAAAAAAATATTGGGAAAACAGGAAACTTTAGAAATTCCTAGTGCAATTCCCAAAAAACTGTGATACAATAATTCAGTTAATGATTTTTTCAACAGAACGAATTAAGATTTTGCGATAAAGGATGATACGATGCTGCAATTTGAAGAATTAAAGTTAGAGCTGACCGGCTTGGAGCCGGAGCTGTTGGATTTGGCAGAAGCACTGGATTTGACCGGCATGGAGCAAGAGGTTGCTCGCTTGGAAGAAGAGGCCGCACAGCCTGCCTTTTGGGATGACATGGAAAACTCCAAAAAGGTTCTGCGTCAGACCAGCAATCTGAAAAATAAGATTGCTGCCTACAACAGTTTGAAATCTCTGTATGAGGATACCCTGACCCTGATTGAACTGGCAGACGAGGAAGAGGACCTTTCTCTGCTGCCGGACGCACAAGCAGATTTTGACCGTTTTAAGAAAGAGCTGGAAACCCAGCGGCTGACCACGCTGCTCAACGGCGAGTACGACCAGAACAATGCCATCTTGACCTTCCATGCCGGTGCCGGCGGCACCGAGGCGCAGGATTGGGCCGAGATGCTGTACCGGATGTATTGCCGTTGGGGCGAGCGTCACGGCTACAACGTAAAGACACTGGATTATCTGGACGGCGAAGAAGCCGGCTTGAAGAGCGCTGTGGTTCTGATTGAAGGTACCAACGCTTACGGCTTCCTTAAGGGTGAGAGCGGCGTTCACCGTTTGGTTCGTGTTTCTCCCTTTGACTCCTCCGGTCGTCGTCACACTTCCTTCTCCTCCTTGGAGGTTATGCCGGAAATCGACGACAACATTCAGGTAGACATCAACCCGGACGACCTGAAAATCGACTACTACCGCGCCAGTGGCGCCGGCGGTCAGAAGGTTAACAAGACCTCCTCTGCGGTGCGCTTGACCCACATCCCCACAGGCATTGTGGTTTCCTGTCAGGTAGAGCGCAGTCAGCACCAAAACCGTGAGGTTGCCATGAAGATGCTGGCTTCCAAGCTGATGGAGATCAAAGAGCGTGAGCATCTGGACAGAATTGAAGACATTAAGGGCGAGCAGAAAGAAATCGGCTGGGGCAGCCAGATTCGCTCCTATGTATTTATGCCATACACCTTGGCAAAGGATCACCGTACCAACTACGAGATGGGTAACATCAATGCGGTAATGGACGGTGACATTGACGGATTCATCAATGCTTATTTAAAAGAAAAGAGTCTGGGGAATATCGACTAAGCAAAAGCAGGGGAACCCCTGCTTTTTTTATGACAGAATCGGCTGGGAACGGAATCTTTTTCCAAGTTTTTGTTGACAAATTGCAGCCGAGTGTCTATGATAAAATGAAAAATGAGTAACAAAAGGAGGCATTTTATAGTGCAAAGCAAAGCACTCCAAAAGCCAATCCGAGAATCCGGGATTGAGCTGCTGCGGATTTTAATGATGCTGCAAGTGATTTTCTTGCACGTTTGCAGCAGTACCCACGGCGGATTTACCGGCTTGGCAGAGGGCGGCGACTTGGGGGATGGTACACTGCTGCTCTATCGAGCTATGTTTTACTGTTCTCGCTGTCCCGTGTATGTTTACATTATTTTGACCGGCTATTTCTCGGTAACAAGCAACAAGACCTTTTCGGATGTGCGTCCCAAGCTGCTGAAAACCTATTTTCCCATGCTGTTCTACTCCATTGGGATTCCATTTGTAGGTTGGGCGATGGGGATGTGGGATTTGACAAGCATCCAGAGCATCAAAGCCTTTTTCCCGTTTCTTTGCAAAACATGGTACTTCATGACGCTGTATTTATTGGTGGTAGCGCTGAGTCCTTTCCTCAATAAATGCTTGACCAACCTCAAGAAAAAGGAGTATCTGTGGCTGTTGGGCATCCTGTTCTTTGTGTTCTGCATCATGACGGCAATCTCCGGTATCAAGCTGTTAAGCGATGTGTTCAGCGTGGACAAGGTAGTCAGCACACAAGGGGGCAAGGGTCTGTACGGCTTCCTGTTTATGTATATTTTAGGCGGCTTCCTGCGGCTGCACATTCCACCCCTTGGTGGTCCGAAAATTCGCTTCTTACTGGCGTTTTTCGGACTGGCAGCCATTAACATCGGACTCCTGTATGCGTACCCGCCTTACTTTAAAGTTATCACCCACAACCAAAATTTATTCTCGGTGCTGCAATGTGTTTGCCTTGTGCTGTTCTTCCGAGAGGTAAAGTTCCGCAGCCGTGTAATCAACTACATTGCCGGTTCTTGCTTGGGAGTGTATATGCTCCACGAGCATCCCATCTTCCGCAAGTTCATTTGGGACAGTATCTTCCCAATGACCCAAGAAGTGGGTTTCTACTCCCAGTGGTACTTCCCGTTGAAGATTGCGGCAATCTGCGTCATCATCTTTGTGGGCTGCGCTCTCATTGACCAAATCAGAATCTATTTCTTTAAAGCCATTGATTATTGCATTGCCAAAGGAAAAGCTGCAAAAGTATAAAAAGAAAGTCTCGCCATTGTGAACCGACCCCCCAAAGTTGGACTGAAAGTCTAACGATTGGGAGGTCGGTTCAGTTTTTATAGTCATTTTTATTTTACACAGAAACAGTGATTGATTTGTTCAATGAGCACTTGTGAACAACGAGGTTGGGAAATCAGACCATCCTCACAGTTTGTTAGAAGCGCTTCCTTTTTCTGCTTTGGAACTTGTTTGATGGCAGCTTCCAGTTTTGACGCTTCTTGGCGATTCTCACATTCCCAAGCTGCTTCTAAGCGGAGTGGAGGGTGGGTCTTGGTGTATTTGGCACATCGACTGCCGCCGGAGAAATGTTCCTGCATTCGCCGCTGCAAATCGGTTGTAATGCCGGTATAAAGGGAGTTGTCTTTGCATCGTAGAAGATAGGTGTAAAAGATAGCAATTCCGTCCTTTCTCAAGAAGGAGTATGGGGTGGTGTTTCTGATTTTGAGTGAGTTTGCTTAAAATATCGGTTGGTTGCCTGCACTCGTGTTTTGCTTAAAATACCCCACAGATAATCTCGTCCCTTTTCCGACCAGTTGAAGATGGACTCTCCTACCAACGCAACAATGGTTAATCCAAGCAGCGCATTGGATGCGTATTCATAAATGCTCAGCATTCGCTGGCTGTCGGTAGAGAGAACGGCGGAGGCTAAATCGAAGGAATTTAGAATAAGGTAAAAATACCCATACAACAGAAAATATCGCAGAAGGACACGAAGAGAAAAGTGGAGGTAAGACGTGTTTGGCGTACT
>CAKSOB010000023.1 GCA_934476545.1 uncultured Eubacteriales bacterium
ATGTAGCGGAGAAATTCTTCCGCAACCTCGATGTCGTCGCTGTCCTTATAGATGGAGAACCCGTACCATGGTTCGCTGTATCCATAGGTTCCGGTGGTGCCGTCCGGAGTATACAGAAACTCGTACTCAAAT
The DNA here is from genome assembly GCA_934476545.1 of uncultured Eubacteriales bacterium. Classification (GTDB taxonomy): domain Bacteria; phylum Bacillota; class Clostridia; order Oscillospirales; family Acutalibacteraceae; genus UMGS1071. The sequence continues at coordinate 133 of CAKSOB010000023.1, forward strand.
GGATTTGCGGTGTAAGCCTCGGACTTGGATTCCCGCTTCTTCATACCGCTGACGCACTCGGCGGAGCAAACATAGAATGGCATATCGCCCTCAAAGAACGCCATGATGGAGCCGTCGTAGTTATCGGTTGGATAGGTTTGGTTCAGCTCATAATCGGTGTAACCCTTCTCGATGATGGTGTCCAGCTTTTGGAAGGATGGCAACAAAGCATCCGCTGCGCTTTCCTTGCCTGCCATTAGGTCAGCCAGAACCTGTGGGTCATCGTGGAGAATATTCATCATCTCATTGAGCAGCAGCTCGCCATACAGGTGTTGGTCGGAGCCTTGCAGCGGCGTGTAGCCCTTTTCTTTCAGAACTTCCAGTGTGGAGAGAAACTCCTCATAGTTCTTCGGAACAGACAAGCCTTCCTGCTCCAACAGGGTCTTATTCACAACCACGCCAAAGGCATTCATTGCCATTGGAAGCTGCACCTGTTTGCCGTCTTTTTGACCGAAGCGCAGCGCCTCGGAGCGAACGGCGGACAGGTCAATGTCCTTGGAGAGATCCAGACACTGGTCGGCAACGTCATAGCCCTGATAGCCGGGTCGTTGGAAGTTCTCGTCTGCGGTCATAAAGATGTCCACGTTCTTGTTGTTCTCCAAATAATCCGGCAGCATATAGGTGCCGTTCTCGTCATAGAAGATGGTGACGTTTTGATAGATTTCATTGAAGCCGTTGATCACATAGTCCAGCGCTTCAAAGTTGCCCATAAAGCCGGCAATATCCAGTGTGGTTGTGGTGTTGATATCCAATCTTGGGGTAAACTCTGTCTCTTTCGTCTGTCCCTGTTGGCTTTGCTCTCCGCAGGCGGTTAAACTCAGGGCAGAAACTGCCACCAGAGCGGATACAAAAAAAGCAGTCACTTTTTTCATGGAAACAACCTCCCTCTTTCGTTATTTATAATGTATGGTTTTTGATTTTTCGCAGGAAGGTCAAGACTTGATTTATATCCACCGGTTTGGAGATATGCCCATTCATACCGGCAGCCAAGCACTCTTGAATGTCCTCGGCAAAAGCGTCGGCAGTCATGGCGATGACCGGCATCTCCTTGATGTACGGATTGTCGCTCTGCCGCATTTGTCGGGTGGCTTCTCGACCGTTCATAATCGGCATTTGCACATCCATCAGCACGGCTTCGTAGCGGTGAGCATATTCGTTGTTCAAGCGGTCTAAGCAGCGCTGACCATTCTCCACACGGTCGGAGAGAATCCCATACTCGCTGAGCAGCACATGGATAATCTCCCAGTTCAGGTCGTTATCCTCTACCACCAGAACTCGCATTCCTCGGAATTCCTTTTGCTCCTGCTGTTCCGCTTCTTCCGCAGCAGGCAGCTCCTCTTGCGGTATCTCTTCGGAAACAGGCAGCTGCAGCACCACGGTAAAGGTGGTACCCTTGCCCTCTTCACTGACGCAGGAGATGGTACCGCCCATCAGGTCCACCATTTGGTGAGCGATTGCCAAGCCCAAACCGGAGCCTTGGATGGTATTGATCCGGCTGTCCGTTGCACGGGTAAAGGAGGCATACATATTTTTTTGGAACGCCTCGCTCATGCCAATGCCGTTGTCCTCAATGAGGAATTCCAAGGATACGGTGTCGGAATTTTCACCGGTATGCTCTCGGACTGAGAACAGCACATACCCACCCTCGTCGGTGTACTTAACCGCATTGGTCAGCAGGTTGATGAGGACTTGGCGGATTCGCAGCGGGTCGCCCGTCAAGCGGTCTTTTGTAATATTCAGCAGCTCCATTCGATAGGACAAGTCCTTCTGCCGGGCGCTGAGGGCTATCATCAAGTTGATTTCGCCAAGCATTTCTTTCAAGGAAAAACCGGTGATGTTCAGCATCATCTCGCCGCTTTCCACCTTGGAAATATCCAGAATATCATTGATGAGCGTGAGCAGGTGGTTGCCGGAAAGCGATATCTTATCCAAACAAGCCTTCACATACTTCGGGTCGTCGATGTGGTGCTTGGCAATTTCCGTCATACCCAGAACGGCGTTCATTGGGGTACGAATGTCGTGGGACATGGCAGAAAGGAATTGGGTTTTCGCCATGTTGGCGGCTTCGGCAATCTCTGCTGTTTTTCGCAGGCTGCGGTTGATGAAATAAATGTAGGTGCCGTCGATGAGTACCAGCACCAAGATAGTGTCGCAGATAATGAGTATAATGCTCCAATCCATGGGTTCGGCTTTTGTTTTCGATACGGGAATACTGCCCAGAATCCGTACGTCGGAGCCTTCTGTCAAGGCGGAGTAATAGTAGTAGCACTCGGTTCCGTTGGAGTTTTTATATTGGAGCAGGCCGGTGTCGCTGTTTGCCATTTCTTTCTCCAAGTCGTACATTTTGTTGTAATCGTCGGGGAAGTTATAGCTGCGGATAAATTGCAGGAAGTTTTTGCCACGCATTCCCGGCGCTTGCACCACATAACCGCCGTCCCGCACAATCAGGCTGATTTCCGTGTTGGCAAAGTTGGTGAGATGCGCCCAAGCCTTTTGCAGGTGCTCTACGGGCATCAGCCGCAGGAGCAGGTAGTCTTTGTCCTTGCCGTTTTTCTCCCGAATGGTCACACGAGCGCCCACGCTGACGACGGTGCGCTGAATGTCCTCGGAGCGGTATTTACCGATGACGTTGATTTCGCCGTTGTCGTCATCATAGTTTTCCTGCATTTTTTTGAGCAAATCCTTACCGGAGGTTTGGTTGTTGGCGTACATTTTCTCGTAGTTATGCACCCAAGATTTATCCCCCGTGTAATAGGTGGTTCGGGCAGACCAATCCTCCAGATTGACAATATGCGCCACTCTGTCCGCATGGGTGTTGGTGGAACGAATGTAATCCAGCGCTTCATCCACGGTCATGTGTTGGTTAGAAATGTATTGCGCCCAGTCGTCCACATAGCCCTTTTCCGAGATGAGATAGTTTTCCGAAACCTGCTTCATAGATTCCATCATGGTGCAGAAGGCGCTTACTTTCATCTGGCTTTTTTGCTGCAATGCGCTGTTGGAGTAGAATAATGTGGTCAACACAACACCAACCACCAAAATGATATTCACGAACAACAAGACGATATTTCTCCATACCGTCTTGCGCTGTAGGGCTGCCCGCTTCTTAGGCTCTGCTTGGTTATCATTTGATTTCAATGCATCCATTCCCCCTCTCACGGTTGGAACGAAAGGATATGTCACAAAAATCCCAGAATTCCTTTTCACAATTTCAGATATTTTAGATACATACCCTGTATATTTAAACAGTAGTTTTGTAAATTATACCATATTGGAAAATTCTTTGCAATATTTGTCGCAACTTACCACAAAAAAACTACCCTGCTACGCCCCATTTTTAAGGACTCGTGAAAATAAATCTAGGAATTCAATCGCTTCTATGGATAATTATCCGTTATTCTGCTTAAATAAGCAATGAGACTCCCGATCCCTAAGGGATTTCCTGCAAGTTCTGTTGCGATTTTCCCCCGCCTTTGCTATAATGTGGATACGATAGTTCGGCGATACACGCCTAAAAACGAGTGTTCTCCGAGTTACCAAATCTATTTTTTCGGAAAAACAAGGAGAATTCATCTTAATGAACGTAAAAAAATTAGCCGCGCTGCTCTTGACAGGACTGCTGGCAGCCTTCGTTTGCGCCCTTACCGGCTGCGGAGAGGCAGGCTCCTCCCAACCCGCAGCTACCGTACAGTTAGACCCAAGCCACCCAGTTTCGCTCACCGTTTGGCATTATTACAACGGCGCACAGCAAGCCGCCTTTGACGAACTGGTTTCCGAGTTCAACGCTACGGTGGGCAAGGAAAAGGGCATCTATGTGGAGGGGTACAGCCAAGGCTCTGTTGCCGACTTGGAAGCCGCTCTCACCGACTCCGTGGAGGAGAAGGTCGGCTCCCAAACCATGCCGGACTTGTTCTCCACCTACACGGATACTGCCTATGCCATTCAGAAGCAGGACAAGCTGGCAGACCTGACCCGGTACTTTACCCAAGACGAACTGAACGAGTATGTAGATTCCTACATTCAGGAGGGCTACTTCCACAATGACGATGCGCTGTATCTGTTCCCTGTGGCAAAGTCCACCGAGATCATGATGATGAACAAAACCGAGTGGGACAAATTCTCCAAAGAAACCTATGTTACCACCGCAGATTTGGCTACCACCGAGGGCATTGCAGAGGTTGCCGAAAAGTATTACGATTGGACCGACGCACAGACTCCGGATATTCCCGATGACGGCAAGGCATTCTACGGACGGGATTCCATGTCCAACTACTTTATTTTGGGCATGAAGCAAATGGGCATCGACCTGTTTGACGTGACCGACGGACAAGTGACCCTCCGCCCGGAAAAGGAGCAACTCCGCCGCCTGTGGGATGACTATTACGTACCATATGTGAACGGCTACTTCGCCAGCGCAGGCAAGTTCCGCTCCGATGACGTAAAGACCGGCGAAATCATTGCTTACACCGGCGCTACCTCTTCTTCCATGTACTTCCCCAATGAAGTCATCGACGAAAACAGCAGCACCCCCATCGACTACATGGTGCTGCCCGCTCCTGTGATGAAGGACGGCGAGCAGGTGCAGGTGCAGCAGGGCGCCGGTATGGCAGTGACCAAGTCCGACCCACAGCACGAGTACGCTGCCTGCCAGTTCCTGCGCTGGTTCACCGAAAAAGAAAACAACCTGCGCTTTGTGTGTGATTCCGCTTATCTCCCTGTTCGCAAGGACGCCAACTCCGCAGAAGCGTTGGATGAAGTAATTGCAGACAAAAACCTGACTATGAACAACAAGGCATACGACTGCCTGCACAGCATTTTGGACAATTATAACAATCTGCAATTCTACACTCCAACCTGCTTTGAAAATGGCTTCGCTACCCGCAAGGTGTTGGACTACAATCTCTCCGACAAAGCCGTTGCGGATAAGGCTGCCGTTGACGCAGAAGTGAAGAAGGGCAAATCCCGGAAGGATGCCGTGGCGCCGTATGTGACCGACAAAGCCTTTGACCAATGGTACGATTCCTTCTGCGCTGCATTGGAATCCGCAGCCCATCCCCAATAATTCCATTCCCAGAAAAACAGGAGCGTAACCATGAAACATCGGAAACTAAAATTAACATATCTCTTATTGATTCCCCTGCTGTTTGTGGTCGTGCTTCAGGGATTGATTCCCCTTCTTATTTTGATCTCCAGTGGGACGAAAACCACCATGGAGCAAAATGCCGTGGACATTGACAACAACTTGGTGGAAAACCATCGGGTGGTACTGCAAAACGCCATGGTGAATCAATGGAGTACTATTCGCAACGAAACCGCAGGGCTAAACCAAGTGTTCACTGCCTTTCTCCAAAAAGAAAACGTTACTGCCGAGCAATTCCGCAGCAGCCGCAGCTTACAGCGCAAATATGCACGACAGGTGTTCCCGAATTTTGTGGACTACCTGCGCACGGACTTCTCCTGCGGTGTGTACCTTATTTTGGGCAACAGCGGCGACTTTGCCAACGAAGAGGACTATGTGGGCTTCTTCCTGCGGGACTCTGATCCGGCTGCCAAAACGGAAACCAACTCCGACCTGCTGCTGGAGCGGGGTGACAAAACCTTAGCCCATGAAACCGGCATTGCTCTGAACAGCTCTTGGTCTCCACGATTCCACTTTTTGGGTAGCGGCACCCGCACCGCCGACAACTTTTTCTATCAGCCCTATTTGTTGGCGCAGCAGAATAAAACGGTGGCTTTGTCCAGTCTTGGCTACTGGTCCACACCGTTCATTTTGGAAGACCACCCTATGGACAACCACCAGATGATTACCTACTCTGTGCCTCTGATTTGCGACGGCGAGGTATACGGCGTCATCGGAACAGAGATTTCCACCAGTTATTTGGCGAACAATTATCTTTCTGCGTGGGATTTGGGCAGCAACCAGAACGCCGGCTATGCCATCGCTCTGCGGCAAACGGACGGCAGTTACCAGACCATTGCCGGAAAAGGCTCCCTCTACGATACCATTCAGCGGGACGGCGAAGCCTTCTCTTTAAAGGAAACCGACCACGAGCATTTACTGGAAGTAGAAGGCTCGAAAATCGGCTCCCAAAAGATTTACGCCCTCATCTCCGACATGACCCTCTACAATCGGAATGTGCCGTACGACAACACGAACTGGGTGCTGTGCGGCTTTATCAGCGAGGACTCTGTATACGGTGTCGGTGAATCGCTGTATAACTCCATTTTGATTACCATCGCAGCTTGTGCGGCAGGCGGCTTGATTCTCATGGCGATTGTGGTTTACTTTATTATCCGCCCCATTTACCGGCTGATGGACAGCATTCGTGGCGGCATGGAGGGACTAAAGGGATTTAGACCCTCTAACATTGCAGAGATTGACGAACTCCACGACACAGCGCAAGCTCTCTCAGAAAGCGAGCTGCACACCGCAACTCAACTGGAGGAAGAAAAGGAGCGGTACCGCATAGCGCTCAGTACCTCTCGCGACATGTTCTTTACCTATTGGCAGGAACAGCAAACCATTGAAATTGTGAACAGCCGCTCCGACAAAGACGGTGTGTGGAAGATTTCCGACTTCTGGGACACCTTTGTGGTGCCGGTTTGCACCGCCGAGGGCCAAAAGATCCTGCAAAAGCTACTCCACAGCACTGAGGATACCCTTTACGGTCAGGTGCAGTTGATGCTGCCCGGTCACCCCAACGGCTTGTGGGTGGAGATTCAGGGACAAGCCTCCACCGATTTGCAAACAGGACAACGAAAAGTGGTAGGCTTTTCCCGAAATATTCACAAGCAGAAAATGCAGGAATTGGAGCAGGAAAAGCTGCAAAAGCTAGACCCTGTGACCAACTTGTACCGCTTACAGACGGGCATTGCCGCCATAGGGGCTGCACGGGAAATGCGCCCTTCCGGTGTGCTGTTGCTGTTGGATTTCTGCCGATTTTCTCGGTTAACCCAGATTAGTGGATTGCTGTTCGGCAATGTGATTCTGCAAGACTTTGCAAAGCAGCTCTATGCCCTCTGTGAGGAGTGCTTCCATGGCGCCGTTCGTATTCGCAGCGGCGGCGACTCCATTCTGATTTGGCTGCCGGATAGCACTTTGTATGAGGGTGAGAAGCTGCGGATCGCCTTGAAGGACGCCCTTGAGGAATTGATTCGTCCAAGCGCACTGGAGCTGCGGTTCCACACCGGCATTGTGGTGGCAGACAAAGAACCCACCCAAACGCTCCTTTGGCGAGTAAGGTCTGCGCTGAACGAAGCCAAAACCAAAGGCATCGACACAGTGGTTTGGCATCCGGGTCTGCCGGCAGGCAAGGAGTTCAGCCCAATTCTTTCTCAGGGGTATCACATGAGCTTAACATCCCTGACCTTTAATCTCTTTGACCGCAGCGTGTCCATCACCGCCGCTCTGGATTTGACCAGTCATCATCTGGCTGCCCAATTCGCCCTGAAAGACTTAGTGATCACCTCCTTCCGAGGCGACTATCTCTCCGGCATTGTGGAGTACCGTTGGAAGCAAACCGATGATGCAACCGGCACCAACTCCGTCTATCATTGCTCCGAAGAACAATACCGTACCATGAACAAGGTTGCCCAATCCCGCAGCCTCCGCACCACTGAAGAACTGGCGCCGATTTTTGTATCCCACGCCATCGACTGCACCCAGCCCGGGTTTGTGTTCCCTATGCTGGATGACGGCAACTACGTCGGCAGTATTTTCTTCTTTGGCATAGATCCCGCTTTAATGGCACGGAAAGAACAGCGGGAGCTGTTGGAGGAAATCGGCTCCATCATTCAAAACCGCATTAATCAAGAACACCACGATCAGTCGGCGCAGGCAAAGAGCGACTTCCTTTCCAGAATGTCCCACGAGATTCGCACGCCGATGAACGGCATCATCGGCATGACGGAGATTGCGCTGAAAGAGAATCAGTCAGAGCAAGTTCGCCTCGACTGCCTGAAAAAAGTGCGCAGCTCCTCGGATTATCTCTTGGGCTTGCTCAATGACATTTTGGATATGTCCAAAATTGAAAGCGGCAAGATGACCTTGGCTCTCGCAGACTTTGACCTCTCTCAACTGCTGAGCGACCTGCACACGGTTCTGGACAGCAACTTTGAGAGCAAGGCGCAAACCTTCCGCATAGAGCGTTCTCTCACCCATCATTGGTTCTGTGGGGATGCCCTGCGCATTAGTCAGGTGCTGATCAACCTGTTGGGCAATGCGGTAAAGTACTCCGACCGGAACACGGAAATTCTCCTAACCGTGACGGAAACCAACCTGTCTGCAAACGAAGCGCAGATTGCCTTTGCGGTCATTGACCAGGGCATTGGCATTGCACCGGAGGACCAGAAGCGGGTTTTCCAAACCTTTGAGCAGTTGGATACCCCCACCGCCTATCGGAAGGGCAGTGGCTTGGGGCTTGCCATCAGCAATCGCTTGGTGCATATGATGAACAGCGAAATCCAACTGGAAAGCGAACTTGGAAAGGGCAGCACGTTCTCCTTTGTGCTGACGTTGCCGATTGCACAGCCGCCGCAATTGACAGAAGCTGCTCCGGAGGAACAGGTAGACCTGACGGGCATTCATGCTTTGGTGGCAGAGGACAACCTGCTGAACATGGAAATCATCTGCGCTTTCCTGCAGGATTTGGGATGTATCACAGACTGCGCCTACAACGGACAAGAGGCATTGAACAAGTTCAACGCAGCGCCGGCAGGCACCTATCAAATTATCTTTATGGATGTGATGATGCCGGTACTGGACGGACTGGAAGCCACCCACTTGATTCGCACCTCCGACCACGCAGACAGCAAGACCATTCCCATTGTGGCGGTCAGCGCCAACGCCTTTGACGAGGACATTAAGCGCTCCCTTGCCAGCGGTATGAACGCCCATCTCTCCAAACCGATTGAGCCGAAAAAGCTGAAAGAATTGATGACACAGTTCTTCCGCAAACCAACCGCATAATTCTCCTTTTGTGTATGAAAAAACAGCACAGGCAAACCGCCGGTGCTGTTTTCTTTTTTTATTTTATTGTTCTTCCGCCTGTTGGCAGCATTGGGCGATGGTGGCAATGACCTGCTCCATTTGGATGGGTTTGGGCAGGTGAGCATTCATTCCCGCAGCGATACAGGCTTGGGCATCTTCTTTAAAGGCATTGGCGGTCATGGCGATGATCGGAATGGTCTTCGCATCCGGCCGATCTAGGGCGCGAATCGCTTTGGTTGCGTCAATGCCGTTTAGCACCGGCATCATCATGTCCATGAGGATCGCATCATAGGTACCGGACGGCGCAGCGGAGAACGCCTCCACGGCTTTGGCGCCGTTCTCCACCACCGTTACGCTTGCCCCGACATCGGTTAACAACGCCACAGCAATCTCGGCATTCAGGTCGTTATCCTCTGCCAAAAGCAGTTTCCGCCCACGAATACTGTATGCCGAATGGGCAGGCGCTTCCGGTTCGGATGGCTCCGGTGCAATTTCAAATGGCAGAGTGATTGTAAAGGTAGAGCCCACGCCTACTTCACTGGTGACGGAGATCGTACCGCCCATTTGGTCTACCAGTTTTTTCACGATTGCCATGCCCAGTCCGGTGCCTTGGTAAATGCTGCGCGCATCCTCCTTCTCTTGCACAAACGGCTCGAAAATATGCTCCAAAAACTCTTGGCTCATACCGATTCCCGTATCCGAGATGATCCAACGGTAGGTGACGACACCGTCTTGTTGTCCCAAGTCCTCTACGATGGTAGTGATTTTTCCGCCGGGCTTATTGTACTTGATGCAGTTGCTGTAAATGTTCAGGAAAATCTGGCGCAAATGCACGGGACTGCCATAGACATAGACCCATGAGATCGTTGTCTCCTCTTCACACTCCCAAGAAATACCGGCTTCCATTGCACGATTCGTCAAAATGGTGAGAATATCCGATGCTAACTTTTCTAAGTTAATGGGTTCGTGGGCAAGTACCACTTCCCCACTTTCCAATTTACTCATTTGCAGCACGTCATTGAGCAGGGAGAGCAAATAGTCAGCCGCTACTCGCATTTTCTCTCGGTTTTCATCCACCAATTTTCTGTCCTCCGGATGAGCGGCATCTATCTCCAACAGTCCGATGATGCCGTTCAGGGGTGTGCGAATATCATGGCTCATACGAGAGAGAAAGCTCCGCTTCGCAGCGTTTGCCTGCTCTGCCTGCGCAACCGACTCTTGCAACTCTTCATTTTTTGCCTGCAAGAGCTGGGCATATTTTTGTTGATCCGCCATCTGCCGCTGCTGGCAGTTCCGCTCTGTCCTCCATCGAATCATACGCAGGGCAATCAGCAAGGATAAATAGAGGAACAGTACAACCAAAAGAGTCCAAGGGGTTGTGATAAACACACCACGCTCTGTTTGATAGGCGAAAATATAGTAGTCCTGACTTTTATCCATCAGACCGAAATTATGACCAAACAGCCGGTTCGTATTTCTGATATGGATTAAATGACTCCCCATTTCACGTTCTATAATGCGTGATAAAATTTCGATATCATTCACATTTTTTCCAATCAACGATTTATCATTAGAAGAAACGATATAGGCTGCATTGCTAATGACAACGGTGCCGCCATTCTCTACATTATATCCTTTTGCAAGGTAGCGAATCGGATTGTTAAATGTTTGAGCATATTGCGCAGAAGTATCGTAATACCCTACAATGATGCCCGCCCGATCTTTACGACCTATGGCGGCAATGTCGGTGTATCCGCCATCTGTACGTTCAATGCGGACAGTATATATCTTCTCCTGAAACGTTAGGGTGTCTAGGAGAGATGCCATATCAACTTGCGCCAAAAGCTCCTCGGCTTTCTCTTTGGAGGATGGATTCTGTTCCACTAATTTCCCGTTTTTGTCCAATAAGAAAATGCCATTCAAAAAACACTTTTGCGCGTATTTTTCCAAGGTATCTTCCTCTGCAGTACCTGCATCCTGCAGTTGTTCCCGAACCATGGACACACTCTCGGAAACACGAAGCAAGCTCTTTGTCTCAGAGGCAAGCTCTCGAAGCTGACTGGCATTACACTGCTCTTTCATATAGCGTACCGTGGAAGAAAGATGGGCTTCCGCAAAGGATAAGTCCATCTGCGAGGAAAAGAAAAAGGCAACAAGCAGCAGCAAAACACCCACCAAAATTTTCAAAATCAGCGCTCTTTTGCGGTTGCGTTTTGGGTTTTTAATCTTCATAAAGTCCTCCCAAATACCTGTCCGTGTCCGGGAAGTACCGCCCGATAATCTGTTCTGTGGTACCGTCCGCATACATTTCACGGAGAACTTCATCCAACCGGTCATTCAGTTTGCGGGAATCGTTATTATCAAAAGCAACGCCCAGCCCCACCGTTTGCAGCGGTTCCTCCAAAATACGGAATTTCAAACCGGTTTCTGCCATAAATTCTTCAATGGCGGTATCGTGGGCGGCAATGGCATCCACATACCCTTTGCTGAGCAGCAAGAAAATTAAATCTCGTTTTTGAACGGAAATCACCTCTTGCAGCTCCGGTACCGTTCCGTCATGCCTTTTAATAATCTCTTCCGGCTTGGTGGTGGACTGCACCGCAATCACCTTATCTTTCAAATCCTGCAGCTCTGTGATTTCACTATCCATATTTACCGCAACGACCTGTTGGCTTTTCATGTAAGGACCTGCCCACCGGTAGTCTTTCTCCCTGCCGTCCATAGAGAAGCTGCTCCAAATACAATCAATCGCGCCATCCTCCAACAGGGCTTTTTTCTCCTCCCAGTTAATGATGGCAAATTCTGCACGATAGCCCATTCGCCGAAAGGCCTCCTCTGCCAGCTCCACATCAATGCCGGTCATCTTGCCGTCTGCATCTACATAGCTGAAGGGTGTGTAGTCGTCACAGCCAACGACAATAGCAGGAAGGGTTTTATCCTCCGTTGCATGGTCCTTTGCCTGACTACCGCAACCAACCAACATTCCTGCAACTGTAAAAATGACACAGAACAGCGCAAGCAGCTTGATTCCATACGATGCAAGCACTCTTTTCTTTCGTGGCATAAGCAACCCTCCTGATTTTATAATTCGTGAAAACAAAAAATACACTACCCTATCAGGCAATGCATCTCAAACGTAGCAATCGGCTACCCCTTTGCGGCTCAGACTCTCGACTGATTTGCAAACAGATTTCGGAACTGCTGCGGAGCATCTTCTCAAACACGCACACAACCGTTCTTTCTCTATATTGTTTATTCTATACGGAAGCCAGTGGACTTTTAAGAAAAATGTTCCAAAAAATACATCTTCGCTTCTTCTAGTTTGTTTTGCGGCAAGCCGCCAACGCAGCAAGCTGCAAAGAATAGGCTTTGTAATGCCGGTGTGCCGCTTCTAATTCCCCTGCGTGAATCCTTTCAACACAAGGCTGCACCAACTCTGCATAGACGGTATTCCACACTTCGTCTGCATTGGGCAGCAGGTTGATTGCTTCCACAATCGCCGGTGCAATCCGGTAATATTCCGCAATTTCCTCCTGTCCGCCGGTCTGATGGGCAAGGTAGGTATCTCGGAACGCCCGCAATGTTTGCAGTTCTTGGCAATCATCCGGCAGCCCTTTTGCTTCCACACAAGCTGATGTAAGATAGCAGCCGCCGGAAGAACCGGAACCACTGTTTTTGTTGTTGGACTTATAATATTTTTTCGGATTCAAGTCATTTTCTCGCAGGTAGCTGTCAATGGACTTTTTGGTTTTGCGGCGGTAGATTTCATCCGGCTCATAGGCACCGACATCCTCTAAATCGGCTGCTGCCTTTTTGTAGTCAAAATCCTTTTGTTTTGGCATGAAACAACTTCCTTTCTGTTAGTACGGCAAAGTATTGATATAGTCGGGGAACTCATTCTTTACAACCAGCTGATAGGCTTTATAAGCTTCTTCCAAAGAGCGATACTCCTGTTTCCCCTGCGTATTTGCCATATTCGTTTTGGCGCTTGCAGAATTTGTGATAGCCACATAATAAGGCTGTTTTAATGTTCCTTTTCCCTTTTGAATCGTAGTGGCATCCGTTACATAATACTTTCCATCACCGGTTTGCACAAGGGCAGGGATTCGTTTGTCGGCGCCTACTTCATCGGTATTTACAGAGGTCCAGTACAGGTAGCGGTTCTTTTCCTGTCCCTTTTTACCGTTACCGTAATAACCCCATGTTCCCTTTTGCAGCAGACTGTTCTCCCCCATCTGTTTCAACACCTCAGGCACCATGATGGAGTAGGTGCAACGAGCATCCAGTTCAAAATCAGTATTATTCTTTAACATATCCGTATCCAACAAACCGCTGTCGATGAGAGCTTGCTGCAAGTTTTCGTTGATGTCAAAGGGATAGGGGGTTTCGCCGTTATTTCCGTCCTTCCAGTTCAGCACGATACCCTTTGATTCATCGTAGTACACTTCACACTCTCCGTGAGCAACAGGGTTCCCAATCCAGTGATCTGTATCTTGCTCGGACACACCGGCAATGGTCACGTTGCCGTTACTGCCCTGCCAACCGTCTTGGTTTTGCTGAAGTTGAACGGTCTTTTTCAAGTTGTCCTTATCTCCGGTGATGGCGGCAAGAACAACCTCTGTGTAGGCACTGCGAACATTCTCCATGTCCGTCGCTTCCAGACTTTTCTCAATCCATCGCATAAGCAGGGGGATCGCCACAGCGGAGAGAATCAAAATAATGACAATCACCACAATCAACTCTGCCAAAGCAAAGCCTTTTTTTCGATTTTGTCTACATTTCTTCCCCATTTCCTTTGCCTCTTTAAAAAGGTTTTGTTTCTTGACGCAATCCTCTTAAAATCTATCATTATCATATCACATAATCGTCCAAAGCACAAGGGATTCTGTGCAAAATGACCCATTCCAACAAAAAAGCAAACCTCCAAAAGTAGCCTTGCGTTCTTACTTCTGCGGCTTTTTCGTTTCGCCTTTCAAATCTGTCAAGGCAGTTTCGATATCCTTTACATTGACCGGCTTTGAAATGTAGCTGTTCATGACGGCATTGCGGCAATTTCTTGAACCCTTCGCAAAGGTGTTGGCGGTCATGGCAAAAATCGGGATGTCGTGGTGAGGGCGGTTGCTCGTAATTTTCGTGGTACAGCAAAAAACTCTTTTTCTCCATGTAAATCCCTCCGTGTTCCAAAATTCTTTTCATAAAACAGAAAAAACCTGCGAAAAGTTTCCCTCTCCATGGAAACTTTTTCTGTTTTTTGCAGGATAATTGCGGTTGGATTTTTTGAAAAAGGCGGAACGAATTTCCGCCAAGGAGATTAGAATAGAGGGAGAAGAAAGGAGGCACCGCCATGAAGCAAGGCATTGATGTATCTGCCCACGACGGGCGGATTGACTGGAAAAAAGTAAAAGACAGCGGGGTGAACTTCGCAATTTTGCGGGCAGGTTACGGCAATTCCATCACCCAAAAAGACGAGCAGTTTCAGCGGAATTATCGAGAAGCTACAAGGGTTGGGATTCCCGTAGGCGCATATTGGTTCTCTTACGCTACAAGCGTAGAGGATGCCAAAAAAGAAGCCAAAACCTGCAAAGAAGCTATCAAAGGCTGTCGGCTGTCGTACCCGATTTTTTACGACTTTGAGTACGATTCCGTGCGCTATGCGGCGGAGCAGGGCGTGCAGGTGACAAAGCCTCTCGCCACCGCCTTTGCCAAAGCCTTTTTGCAGGAAATGGAGCGGGGCGGCTACTATGTGGGCAACTACGCCAACGTGGACTACTACCAAAATTATTTTGACGAAAAAGAATTAAAACGCTATCCCCTCTGGTTGGCGGAATGGGATGTGGAAAAGCCCAGCATTCGTGCCGCCCTATGGCAGTATTCCGAGCGTGGCAAGGTAGACGGCATTGCAGGCGCTGTGGACAAAAACCGCACCAACGTTGATTTCCCTTCCATCATTCGTCGGAAGGGCAAGAATGGCTTTCCAAAAGAAACTCAGAAGCGAACCGCTACGGTGCGCCGATCCGCCACCCTTTGGGCGGAGGCGCACACCGGCTCTAAAAAGCTGCAGCGGGTGGAGAAAGGCACCGTGGTCACCCTGCTGCAAGACGACCAATGGGGATGGAGCCGGGTGCGGTTTTCCGGCACCGAGGGTTGGATACAGAACGAGTGCCTGAAAGGGTCAAGACTGAGCGCCTACCCCACGGGCATTTGCAAGGGTAGCGATGTAAATGTGCGGAAGTCCCCCAACCTGACGGGCAAGGTACTGACCCAACTGCAAAAAGGAGAACGCTTCACGGTCATCAGTATTTTACCAAGCCAATGGCTTCACATTCGCAAAGACAAACAGGAGGGCTACGTCTATTATGACCCCTCCTATCTCACCATTCATCTTGCCAAATAAAGCATAGAATTTCATGCAAAAAGAAGTTAGAAAAGGAGGAAGCAGCTTGGATAACGAAGAACTGGTTCGGATGTCGGAAAGTTTAAAGTCGGCGCACAAACGCATCGGCACCCTAGAAGCTAAGGTGGAGGATTTGCACGCCCTGACGGTGGCGGTGGCAACGGTGAACACCAAGGTAGACGACCTGAACGACAGCGTGGACGAAATCAAAACAGAAGTAAAAAAAGTGTGCGATCGCCCCGGCAACCGGTGGGAAAAACTGGTGGCAGCCGTCATTGGCGCCTTAGGCGCAGGACTGGCGGCAGGGCTGTTATCGCTGCTTGGAAAGTGAGGAAAATTCGATGGAACAACTGGTATCGTACATTCGCCCGGAGTTGGTGCTGCTGATTCCGGCGCTGTATTTTGTGGGCATGGGACTGAAGAAAACCGCCTTGGTGCAAGACCGGTGGATTCCCCTGTTCGTGTGCGGCGTGGGGGTGGCGCTGTCTGCCCTGTACACCTTCGCCACAGGAGAACTGACCTCTCTGCGGCAGGGAGCGCTGCTGCTCTTTACCGCCGTGACCCAAGGGGTTTTGGTCAGCGGCACAAGCGTGCTGTGCCATCAGCTTTATAAGCAAGCTACGAAAAAATAACCGTAAAAAGCACAGAATTTCCTATCCAAATAGCTTGCAAAAAAGCCATAGAAAAAGCGTCCCTCCCCAGCGGAAGCGGACGCTCTTTTTATTCTTTTTCCAAATGATAATGAGGCAGCGCCGTGTCCGGCAAAAAATTGTACAGCTCGTTGTAATGCTCCACCTCTGCCTCGTTTTGAGGCAGGGTGGGCATCAGCCCGGTGCAGTCCGTAGCAGAGCCGGAGCAGAAAATCAGCTCCAACTCCTCTTCTGCCTGCCGCTTGCACTTGCGCTTGTTGTATCGCATACACACCACTCCTTTGGGTTTAACCTGCCCCAAACCACCGAAAAAATACCGAGAAGTTTTTGCACGGCACCCCAAGCCCCTTGACTTTTTTTCAAAAGAATGGTATACTAACTATCATTGTATCGGGGTGTGGCGCAGTTGGTAGCGCGCTTGACTGGGGGTCAAGAGGCCGTGGGTTCAAGTCCCGTCACTCCGACCAAATCAAAAGAAACGCTGAAATCTCTAAAGGATTTCAGCGTTTTTCTGTTTGGACGTTCTGCACTTTTCCGGATAGATTCCGATGGTTTCTTTGCCAAAAATGCTTAAAAAAGATCCCGCTATGGAAATATTCCACGGCGGGCTTTCTGCGTTCTTGCAGCTTTGCCATCTCCAGCCTAACCCGCAGGGCGTAGCGTCCTCTTGTGGAGATCATCACCAGCGATTCCTCCTGTTCTATCATTCCTGTCGTTAGAAAACCGGCTCCAAGTCTATCAAGAAAACCTTAACCATTCCGGAATGGTTGAATGAATTCGCAGAAAAAGAAAACATTAACTTTTCTCAACTTTTACAAAAGGCATTAAAAGAGCAGCTACATATCAACCGATAAAAACTGCGAAAGCTGTGGACAATAGTACTTCCCTTTCTAAAGGATTTTTATTTTCTTCCAATACAAAACCGCTCCTTCGGGGGCGTTTTTTGTTTTCTCTCCAAGCACACTTCTGCGCTCCCTGCATAGACTGGAAACGTAGGTAATCTCATGGAACAAAGGAGGAATCGTGATGTCTGAAGCTACCTATTACCCACCGGAGGAAGAAGCCATAGCCCACGACCGTGACAAAAGCTGCTTTAAAGAAGCCGTTTGCATTGATGCCATGCGCGTATACGATTCGTGCGGAGATAAGAACTGCTTGGAGGATTTGCGGGTGTACTTTCCCAAAGACCGCCAGTGCTTGGTGGATGACGCATCTTCTGTGCGGATTAAAAGCGTGGATGTGATCAACGTCTTTTTGAACTTGGAGCCGGTGCCCTTCCACAAGGGGTTCTACTCGGTGGATATGACCTTCTTCTTTGACGTTTGCGTGGATGTGTTC
>CAKSOB010000024.1 GCA_934476545.1 uncultured Eubacteriales bacterium
AGGTGAGCAGATGATGCTCCGTCCCTTCTCTGCCAATGTTTCGTACATAGCCGCAAATGGTATCCTGATTTTTGTGTTGCAACAAAATATCGCAGGCATTTTTCAAATGCTCCGTTCTGGTTTTAGAAGCAGGATTATATAATGCGATAGAGAAATCCGCTTCTGCGGCGCAGCGCAACCGAGTGGCAATCTTTTCCCAAGGAGTCAGAAGGTCGGAAAGACTGATGACCGCAAAATCATGCGTTAACGGCGCACCCAAAACAGCCCCGCCGCTCAGGGCTGCCGTAACGCCGGCAACGGGCTGTACCGTTACGCCGGGGAACCGAGAGGACAATTCCAAAGCCAGTCCTGCCATGCCGTAAACGGAGCTGTCACCACTGCAAACCAATGCAACGGTTTTTCCCTCTGCTGCCAAAGCAAGGGCTTCCAAAACACGGTCTGTTTCTTTTCGCATTCCGGTACAGAACGTCGGCTTCTCCGGAAAGAACGGCTTCAGCAATTCCACATAGGCGGTGTATCCCACAATCATATCGCATTCCTGTAAGACGTGTTCCGCTTCTAGTGTTAATCCTTCTCGGCTGCCGCAGCCAAACCCAACAACGTATAATTTCATAGTGTATTCCTTTCAAAATCCAGTTGAATCGGTCGTTCGGCAGCAGCCACCGTTACGCCGTTTCCGCCTTGTTTTTTCATGCAGAGAGTTCCGCCGCTGCACACTACCGCACTGCGCTCGCAAACATTGTCCACGCCCATTTGCTGCAACACAAAGGGAGAAGCGGAAAATTCTCCTGCTTGGGCTTGTAATGTTTCCGCTGTGTAAAAAAACAGTGGCAAGTGATATTTTTCTGCATATTCCAAAAGCCCCGCCTCGTTTTGCTTTCGATCAATAGATGCGATTGCACAAATTCGCTCCGGTGCAATACCGTCGGTTTTTAGGCAGGACTGCACCCATTGCTCGATGGTTTCGCAAGAAGTTCCCTTTTTGCATCCGATGCCCAGTACTATATTTTTAGGGGTCAAATGCAGCGTTTTTGGGAAAGGGGATTTCGTAGGGTAGGGGGCAACGCAAATTCCCAAAGATACCGAAGTGTCTTTTGTCAATTCTTTCGGTAATGGTGTGTGGGGATATGCGCTGTAAAATCCGATGGGTTCCTGCCGTAACACCGCAGCGGCAATCTCTTTTGCCGTCTGCAGATTGTCAATCAACAATCCATTTTCTTTTGCAAAGCTGTCCGGGGAAAAGGCGCCGCCAATATCGGTAGCGGTGGTAATTACCGGTACAGCATGAAGCTGGGCTGCAACTTCTTTGGCAAGGAGATTGGCGCCGCCTAAATGTCCCGATAAAACGGGAATCACAAAGGAGCCTTTATCATCAATGACAAGCACAGCAGGGTCAGCAGCTTTTGAGCGAATATGGGGCGCAATGGCGCGAACCGCAATGCCACAGGCGCAAACAAAAATGAGAGCGTCCGTTTCTGAAAATAGTAATGCTGTTTGATGAGAAAGTGACGAAAACGGAACGCTAGTCTGTTCTGCATACCGGTTAAAGCAGTAGACGGTGCAGGTGTGCTGTGGGGGAAATTGAGAAACAATGCGCTGCGCTAAAGCTTGCCCCGCTTGGGTGACGGATAGAATTGCAATGTTCATTTGGTTGCCTTTCTGAATTCCGTTTCAAAGGAAGCGTCGTACAGTTTGGATAATTCGTAATCATTTCCAAGGAAATTGCCTACGGTAATCAAAGCTGTTTTTGTAATGTTGTTTTCTTTTGCGGTTTGCTCCAGTGTTGCTACGGTACAGCGGAGAACACGCTCCTCCGGCCAGCTTGCTTTGTAAACAATTGCAGCAGGGGTATCCGCCGAGTAACCGCCCTTTTGCAGTTCTTTCGACAGTTCTTTCAGGAGTCCGGTGCTGAGGAAAATTACCATAGTTGCACCGTGTGCAGCCAACTGTGCGATGGATTCCTTTTCCGGCACAGGAGTTCGTCCTGCCATACGGGTGATGATCACGGTTTGAGAAACATTGGGCAGGGTGTATTCTGCTTGCAATGCGGCTGCTGCGCCGCAGAAAGAACTGACACCGGGGCAAACTGCAAAGTCAATGTGCAGCGTTCTGAGCCGATCCATCTGTTCCCGAATGGCGCCGTAAAGAGAAGGATCGCCGGTGTGCAGTCGTACCGTCAGCTTTTGCTCCTGTTCGGCTTTCTGCATGACCGCAATGACTTCGTCCAGGGTCATGTAAGCGCTGTTATAGATAGCGCATTCTTTTTTTGCATATTGCAGCAGTTCCGGATTCACCAAAGAACCGGCATAAATAATGACATCCGCCTGCTCCAAAAGGGTTTTACCCCGCAGGGTGATCAGATCCGCCGCTCCGCAGCCGGCTCCCACAAACTGTACCATGATAATCCTCCTTTAAATATTGGATAATTGCATCGGCATCGGCAGTTTTTACGGTGAGCAAATGCTTGTCCGAAAATAATACCGCACCGATTTCCACTTGATTTTTTACTTTCTTCTTTAAATAATAGTCTACTCGTTGGGCGAGAATTTCCATTGTTTTTGCAAATTGCTCGCTTTGCTGCATCAAATCCAATGCACTGTCTACGGTGACGCATTGAGGGATCTGTTTTAAGATAGCCGGCTCCATGTCCGCCAGAACACCGCAGGTGACCAAGACATCCATGCGTCCGTCTGCCTGTGCGGAATGGGTGTTCATGATGCCGGTTCCCAGTTTTACCAGTTTGCCCATGTGTCCCACCAGCAGAATCCGCTTAAAGGATAAGGCGATACCAATGTCAATGGCGTCTCCGATAAAGTTACTGCACTTTACGCTGTGAGAAAGCAAGTCCGGTAGTTCGGAAGAAAGGAACGCTTCTCCGTAGTTGCCTAAGGTGAGCAGTAAGTTTTTATGCCCGTCAGCCTTTCGCATATTAGCTTCAGCTCGAATGGTGTCAATCAGCGCGGTGGTACTCATGGGTTCCACAATACCGCTGGTACCGATAATAGAAATGCCGCCCTCAATGCCCATATAAGGATTGTACGTTCGTTTTGCAATTTCTGCTCCGTTTGGAACAGAAATGGTAACGAGAAATCCGCCGGAGTAGTGATGCGTTTTAGCAACCTCCGTTACCGCTTCTGTAATCATTTTGCGGGGCATGGAATTGATGGCGAATTCTCCCGCCGGTTGATCCAGTCCCGGTTTGGTGACAATCCCCACGCCTTCTCCGCCGGTAATGGTGACGCCTTCTTCCTGCTTAGATACGGTTGTTTGGATTTTTATTTGGTTGGTAATATCCGGGTCATCGCCGCTGTCTTTTTGAATCAAACAGGAAGCGGTTGTTCCGTCTAGCGTAGGAGAGAGCACCGAGAGCGTAAGGGGAATCCCCTTTGGTGTCATCAAGTTTACGGTAGGGGAGTATACGCCGGAAAGCAGCAGCTCCGCAGCGGCTTTTGCCCCTGCCGCAGCACAGGAACCGGTGGTGTATCCGCAGCGCAGCTTTTGTGCGCCGCAGTAAACGTAGGTTTCCAACATGATGATCCCTCCTGATAAAAGAAAAAGCACTGTTATGCGTAACGCTGAAACAGTGCTTTTAGGATAACTCTATGGAAAACAAATCGTCGGGAAATACGCTGCCGACTTCCTTATGAAAAGGCAACGGGTTGATTTGCATCCTTGTTTAAGTTCCAGAGTACCGCAGATTTTAAACAATTCCCCAAAGGGGAGAACACCGGTAAGTATTCCGACTGATCACCTGCCAGTAAGCATGGCCTGCACACGCCTTCCCGAAAAAAATTCAGTGGCAGGATTGCTCCTGTGTGCATTGCGGTGAAACACGGCAACGGCCTTGTTTGGGAGTTCCACCCAATTCCTGACCCTGTGTTCCGATTTCGATTGATTTTTCGCTTTTCATTATAGTATACGGGATTTTTCTTGTCAAGATAAGTTCCGTTAGACAGATTGTTTTGCAAGGTTCAACGAAAAGTTCACAATTTATTCAGAGGCGGCTGTGTTGACAGAAGAAGCAAATGGCGATATAATAATATTGTTCAAAATAGAACAGTTTAATTATGCACAATAAGGAGGCGTCATGGATCATCTTTTAGAACATATCTTTATGAGCAGAGAATTGTATCAAAGCATTCTAAAGCCGGTTTGCGATAAATACGACTTAACCGGCACAGAGCTGATTATTTTGCTGTTCTTAGATGATAACCCACCCTACGATACGGCGACAGATATTGTAGAAAAGCGCCGCCTTACCAAATCTTCCATTTCCATGGCAGTGCGAAACTTGGAGGAGAAAGGCTTTGTAGTTGGGGAATATGTGGGCAGAAATCGCCGTTCCATTCATCTAAAACTGCAAAAGAGTGCCCGTCCGGTTATTTGTGACGGCAGGGCAGCGCAGGAAGATTTTTTCGGTATTTTGGCAGACGGTTTTTCCGAAGAGGAAAAAGAGCGGCTAAAAACGTATTTTTCTCGTGTGAATGCCAATATTGAAGCATACCACAAACGTTCTTCACAAAAATGAGGAGCTTTTAAAACAGAAAATGATAGGAAAGATAAAGAGGGATAATCATGGTAAAGAAGCAATTCCAAACCGAATCAAAAAAACTGTTGGATATGATGGTTCATTCCATCTATACCAACAAAGAAATTTTTCTGAGAGAGTTGATCTCCAACGCCAGCGATGCAATTGATAAACTGTACTTCCGCTCCTTGACCGATGACACTGTGACCTTGAGCCATGAGGACTATGAAATTCGGATTGCTGTGGATAAAGAACAGCGTACCTTAACCATTTCCGATAACGGCTGCGGCATGTCTGCGGAAGAACTGGAAACCAACTTGGGTACTATCGCCAAGAGCGGTTCTTATGATTTTAAAAACGATCCGGAAAAAGAGGGCATGGAACAAATTGATATTATCGGTCAGTTCGGCGTTGGCTTCTACTCCGCCTTTATGGTCGCCGATAAAATCACCGTGGAAAGCCGGATGTATGGAACCGAGGAGGGCAACCGTTGGGAGTCGGACGGCGCAGATGGCTACACCATGGAGCCTTGTGAAAAAGCAACTGCCGGCACTACCATCACCCTGCACTTGAGAGAAGATACAGAGCAGGAGAAGTACAGCGATTATCTGGAGCCTTATCGAATCGCCTCTTTGGTAAAGAAGTACAGCGACTATATTCGTTACCCAATTAAAATGATGATTGAGCATCAACATTTAAAAGAGGGCAGCAAAGACGAGTATGAAACTGTACTGGAGGATACCACACTGAACAGCATGGTACCTCTGTGGAAGAAGAGCGCAGGCAGTGTGACACAGGAAGAGTATAATGCCTTCTATCAAGAAAAGTTTGGAGATTACGAGCCGCCGCTGACAGTCATTCGCCAAAAGGCAGAGGGTACCTCCAACTACGAAGCACTCCTGTTTATTCCGGCGCACGCTCCTTATGATTATTACAGCCGAGAGTATGAGAAGGGCTTGCAGCTTTATTCCAGCGGCGTTTTGATTATGGATAAGTGTAAGGATTTGGTTCCGGATCACTTCAGCTTTGTAAAGGGTGTTGTAGACAGCTCCGATTTGTCTCTGAATATTTCCAGAGAGCTGCTCCAACAGGATCATCAGTTAAAGGTGATTGCAAAAGCACTGGAGAAGAAAATTGCCGGAGAGCTTGCAAAGCTGCTGAAGAACGACCGTGAAAAATACGAAACCTTTTTCCAATCCTTTGGCGCACAGTTGAAATGGGGCGCTTACAGCGACTACGGAATCCATCGTGATATTTTAGAGGATTTGTTGCTGTTTTACTCTTCTCAAGAGGAGAAATATGTTACACTGAAAGAGTATGTTTCCCGCATGAAGGAAGACCAAAAGAAAATCTATTATGCTTCCGGTGATGCCGTAGAAAAAATCAAGCTGCTGCCACAGGTAGAAGCTGTGCGGAACCACGGCTATGAGGTATTGTATCTCACCGAGGATATGGATGAGTTCACATTGCAAATGTTGGGTGTTTACAAAGAAAAAGAATTCTCCAATGTTTGCACCGATCAGTTGGATTTGAGCACCGAGGAAGAAAAGGAAACCTTGAAGGCAGAAAATGAAGAAGCCAAGGACTTGTTTGCATTTATGAAAGAAAGCATCGGCCCGGAGCTGCACGATGTTCGGTTTACCAATGCCCTGCAAAATCATCCGGCTTGCCTTTCCAGTGAGGGTGCCTTGTCCGTGAATATGGAAAAGGTTCTGAATAAAATGCCGGGCGCAATGGAAGACGCTGTGAAAGCCCAGTTGGTTTTGGAAATCAATGTAAATCACCCGATTGCACAAAAGTTGAAAGCATTATATCCGGATCAAAAAGAAGAGCTGGCAAAGTACAGCAAGCTGCTGTATGCCGGCGCTCGCATGACCGGCGGATTGCCGTTGGAAAATCCGGCGGAAATCAACAACCTGATTTGCGATTTAATGCTGGCTTAATTTTCTAATTAAATAAATAAAAACACCTCCGACCGTCAAAAAACGGAATCGGGGGTGTTTTTCTGTTGGAAATCGGAACTGTTACCGGAAAAGCCGCATTAGATAATATAGTCGTTGGCGTATTGTTCCCGCTGTCGTTCCAGTAAATCTTGCAGGGTGATGCTGTCCAAATATTGGTCAATCACTTGATCCAGTCCCTTACAAACAGATAAGATCACAAATTCGTTGCCCTGTTCGCCGACAGAATTGTATTCTGCCGCAGCGGTAGGGGAAAGGCTTCCCTCGGTCAACCGAAGAATTTGTCCTACGGTGTATTCTTCCGGCTTTTTGGCAAGCTGATATCCGCCCTGGAAACCTCTGGTTGTGTATAGAATTTCCGATTTGTTGAGAACAGGAACAATTTGCTCCAAATATTTTTTAGAGATTCCCTGTCGTGCAGCAATCTCTTTCAGAGAAACAAAGTTGCCGTCCTGATGCTCTGCCAAATCCAACAGCATCCGCAGCGCATACCGACCTTTTGTAGAAATTTTCATAAGAACGTTCACCTCAGTCATGGTATAATCCTATAATAACATCTTTTTAATAGGTTTTCAAGAGGTTCTGCAAAAAGAAACAAATTTCATCCCAATGCTTTCTATAAAAACATGTTAATTTTTGGGGCCTCTCTTGACAAGTGTGCAATGGGTGTGGTATCCTAATACATAGTAAACATATATATTATATGAAAAATTAAAAATATAATCTGGCATTCTTATAAAAATAAAAATCGGAGGGATCGGATATGTGTGAAATTTTAGGGTTTTCTGCAAAAAAAGAACAGCCCATTGAACGCTATCTTCGGGAGTTCTATCAGCATAGCAAAGATCACCCGGATGGTTGGGGCTTGGCGCTCTTTCGAGAAGGGGGCTCCAAGCTCTATACAGAACCGACGGAAGCACGATTTAGTGAGCAGTTACCGAGATTGCTGGATTCTATCGGCGTACAGAGCTGTACCTTGGCACATATCCGCAAAGCAACGGTGGGTGGAATCAATCCCAAAAACTGTCACCCGTTCCAACGGACGGACAACAGCGGTATCGTGTGGACGTTAGTACATAACGGTACCATTTTCAGTGGACTGGAATTATTCCCCTATGAGTCTTGTCAAGAGGGAACGACTGACAGTGAACGAGTTCTATTATATCTGGTGAATCAGATGAACGAAGCGATTCAGCGGAAAGGAGCAGGACTGCATTCCTTTGAGCGATTTAAAGTATTGGAACAGGTCGTATCGACGCTGTCTTATCGGAATAAACTAAACCTGCTGATTTATGACGGAGAGCAGCTTTATGTCCATACCAATATGTTGGGAACACTGTTCCAAAAGCAATGGGAGGACAGCGCACTATTTTCTACCACGCCGTTAGATGCAGGCGATTGGGAGCAAGTACCGATGACAACCGTACTTGTTTATCAGGATGGAACCCTGCGCTATAAAGGACGGGATCATCATACTGTTTATGTGGATACGCTGAATGATAGCACCATGCCGTATGATTATGAAATTTAAAAGCAAAAAAATCATCACAGTTTTTCTCCGGGAAGAACGGTGATGATTTTTTTCTTTATCCTAATTGTTTTAACACGGCGGAGATCCTATCGCCTGTGGCTAAGTCTTGGGAGAACGCAGTGGCGGCGCCGGCGGCGGTACCCAGCGTTAACGCATAAGCATAATCCTTTGTTTGCAGATAGCCTGCTAAAAATCCGGCGACCATAGAATCCCCTGCGCCAACGGAATTGACTGTCGTTCCGTGCGGCGCACTTTGAAAATGAAGCTTTCCGAATTCATCCAGTAAAACAGCGCCATCCTTTGCCATGGATACCAAAACATTGACTGCGCCACGCTGCTGTAATTCTTTAGCGCAAGCAATGATTTCCGCTTGGTTGGAAATCGGTTTGCCAAACAGAGCGGATAGCTCTGCTAGGTTCGGTTTAATGAGAAACGGATGGTGACGCAAGGTATGCTCTAAAAGAGAGCCGGAACTGTCTACAATACAGCGAATATCCTTTCCGGAGCAGTGGCGCAGAATTTCCCCGTAAATATTCGGAGAAAGACCACGAGGAATACTGCCGGATAGAATTAGGGTATCTCCCGATTTTAAACGGGTTAATGTTTCGTAAAAGCGAAGTAAATCTGCTTCCGTAACTTCCGGACCTTGCCCGTTGATTTCCGTTTCGGCAATTCCTTTTAGCTTTACATTGATTCGAGAAGTGCCGGCGGAAAGGATGACAAACGCAGAATCGATTCCCAGTGGGGCAAGACTTTCTGCAATGGCTTCTCCGGTAAAACCGGCGCAAAATCCCAATGCCACAGAGTCCAAAGAGAGTGCTTTTAAAACACGAGAAACATTGATGCCTTTTCCGCCAAAAAAGATTGCTTCCGAAACGGAACGGTTGGTTTCGCCCAATCGGAATTGCTCCAGTTCCATTACATAGTCAATGGCAGGATTACAAGTAACAGTGTAAATCATAGCGATTCTCCTTTTTTTAAGAAAGCAATGTCAAGCGATTGCTCGGGAGTGTTTTTAAGCATTCCAAGAAGTGATCTGTTTCTTGCAATGCTTCTTGCAGTAACTCGATTTGTTCCGAAGGGGAGAGCGGTTCCGATTGTTGGGCAGTTAACCGATTGGTTACGAATTTCATGGACAGAAGGCAAGCAGAAAGCTGTTCCAGTGCGGCTTTTTCTTCTTGCGAAAGATGGAGTCCACTGCAAAGCTGTCCCAGAAAAATGGTTAATTCTCGAATTTGGTCTGCGATAATCAAAATGCCAAAGGAGGAATGTGGTGTTTCTAGTTGCGTTTCCAAGAGGGAAGTCAACAGGCTCTGCAATTTTTTCGCAGATAATTCGGTCATGTAATAGCTTTCGTCCCAATGTGTCTGGTTCATGTTGTGTCACTCCTTTTTCTGTGTTCAATGTACCATATTTTCGGGGTGCTTGCAATAGAGAATCGGGTGTTGTATGATAAAAGGCAGAAAAGCCGATGAACGAAAGAAATGAGAGGGAATTTTATGGCATCAAGCAAGGCGCAATTACAGTATCTTTTAGACCAGCTTTCCGATTTGGAGGAGATTACTTACCGCCCTATGATGGGAGAATACCTTCTTTATTTCCGAGGGAAATTGGTGGCAGGCATCTATGATGATCGGTTGCTGGTAAAACCCACCCCAATGGCAAAACAGTTGTTGCCCAATGCACCGATGGAACCGCCTTATCCCGGCGCAAAGGAGATGCTTCTGGTGGAAGAAATTGACGATAAGCCCTTTTTGGCAAAGCTGATACAGATTCTCTATGAAGAATTACCGGAGCCGAAAAAGAAAGCAAAGAAATAAAAGAACCCCTGTTTTTCACAGCGTGTGAGAAACAGGGGGCTTTTTATGCTGTCAGATAAAAAATTCCGCTGAGAATCAGTAAGTGTGCCGGATAGAAGAGATAGAAGCCATATTGCATCCATTTGTTTTTTCGTCCCGGTTTTCCATTGTAGCAACTCGTTAGGAGAATCGCAATAAATTGGAACGCACCTTCTAAAAGAGCGGTGGTCACAGAAAGATGGGATACGGTCACTCGGAGAACCCCATATAAAAGCAATGAGCCGACTGGCGGCATCAATGACGCAGTAAGATAGAACAGCGTTCCCGATTGCGTTCGGCTAGAACGAATGACATGGCTTTCATAAAAAGCAAGAATTAGCGGAATGCCAAGGAACGCATATTCGCACCGGATTTGATAGGAGAGAACCGTAAATCCGGCAACAACAAGCAACCCCAAAAGATGTCCTATTGTTCGATAGCGAGAGCGAAGCTGTTCTAAACAAATTAACGATAACAATCCAAGGGATAGTACCGCAAGCGAATTGAGCCGAGAGAACAGCACTGCGGGAGTTTGCCATAACATCGCCAAAGGCTGATGCGTGATGCCCAACAGCAGCATCTCATAGGGGATTTGTGAGAGAACCGCCAATCCTGCTAACCTACCCAAGTACCGCCATCGGTTATGGGTATAGCGAAATCCGTTTGCGATGAGAAAGCAATAAATTGGAAATGCCAGTCGCCCAAACAAAGACCAAGCAGATTGGTCTGCGAAAAACAACGCACCTACATGGTCGCACACCATAGAGAGCATGGCGATCCATTTTAGCCATAGCGCATTGATCGGGGAACGATTTGTAAGCGCAGCCATGGATTAGTACCGTTCCAAGAAGGAATGAACGTCATCGCTGTCGGACTTGCGATAGCCAATGATAGTTTCCAGATTGACGTTATGCACGCTGGCAAAAATATTTTTATCAATGTTTGGAGAATCCTGCTTTAATTCTTTAATCAATTTTTTTACAAATTGGCGCTTGGAATCGGATTGCATTTCCGCATTGGCTGTAAAGTGACAAGCGCATTGCAAAAAGGTAAGGTTGTTGTAATTTTTCCAACTGATGATCTGTTCTTCCTTTACCAAGTACAGCGGGCGAATCAATTCCATACCGGGGAAGTTGGTGCTGTGCAGCTTGGGCATCATGGTTTTGTATTCACCGGCGTACAGTGTACTCATAAGAATGGTTTCCACCACATCGTCAAAGTGGTGTCCCAAAGCGATTTTATTACAGCCTAAAGATTTGGCGAACTTATACAGGTATCCCCGCCGCATTCTTGCGCAAAGATAACAAGGACTTTGTTCGATATGATCCACTACGTCGAAAATCGGCGCATCAAAAATTTGCAGTGGGATTTGCAGCAGCTCTGCATTTCGTTCAATCTGTTGTCGGTTTTCCGGAGCATAACCGGGGTCCATTACAATGTATTTGACCGTAAATGCAAAATCGCTGTATTTTTGCAAATGCTGCATACATTTCGCCAACAGCATGGAATCCTTGCCGCCGGAAATGCACACGGCTACCACGTCGCCTTCGGAGAGAAGCCGGTAGTCTTTGATTCCGCCGATGAAGCGATTCCAAATGGTTTTGCGATATTTTTTGATAATGCTTCGTTCTACTTCTAGATGTTTTTCCATGGGAACGCTCCTTTTGACTGTAAAAGTAAATTGCTTTTTTATTTTACAGGATTTTAAGACGGGATACAAGTAAAAAGACGGGAAATTTTCTGTTTCGTTACAATATCTATTGACAAAATAGGTGTTCTTGCAGTATAGTAAAAGAGAACCCTACCCCCACTGGGGAAGGGGTACAGGAGGTGAATCGATTTTGAAAGAACGATTTCAGGTAACCGGGATGAGCTGTGCCGCTTGTTCTTCTAAGGTAGAGCGAACGGTAAATCATCTGAACGGTGTTCAAAAGGCGGAGGTCAACCTGTTGGCAAACGCCATGACGGTAGAATACAATGAAACCGTCATTACGGAAGCAGAAATCATGCAGGCGGTAGAGCGTATCGGCTATGGCGCTGTACCCGCAAATGGAAATTCGGCAGCAAAACCGGCATCGGATGCCCGAGGCGGGGCAGTGAAAACCGCCGAAAAAGAATCGAAATCCATGCGGAATCGACTGATTTGGTCTTTTGTATTTTTGATTCCTTTAATGTATGTGTCCATGCACCATATGCTGTGGGAGTGGTTCCATATTCCGGTGCCGCCCTTTATCACTGCATGGTTCCACGGACCGGAAAATGCACTGACCTTTGCATTTACACAGTTGCTTTTGGTTGCGCCGATTTTGTACTTGAACCGAAAGTATTTTGAAAACGGATTCCGCTCGCTTGTGCGGCTGTCCCCCAACATGGATACCCTGATTGCCGTAGGTGCCTCGGCTTCCGTCATATATGGTGTCTATGCCATTTATGCCATTGGCATTGGAATGGGGCATGGCGATTGGGAAGCGGTTTCCGCCCATTCTATGGATCTTTATTTTGAATCGGCAGGTACGATTTTAACGCTGATCACCTTGGGAAAATACTTGGAAACACGTTCCAAGGGAAAAACCACCGAAGCCATTACCAAGCTGATGGATTTGGCGCCGAAAACCGCAATGGTTTTGCAAGGGGAGCAAGAAGTGGAGGTTCCCATTGAATCGGTCAAGGTGGGGGACATTGTGGTTGTCCGCACAGGACAGAGCATTCCCGTAGACGGCGTTGTGGTGCAGGGAAGCGCCTCTGTGGATCAATCTGCCATTACAGGAGAAAGCATTCCCGTAGAAAAGCAGGCGGGAGATCCCGTTACCGGCGCTACCATGAACCAATCCGGCTACTTGCAGATTCGGGCAGAGAAGGTAGGCGGTGACACCACGCTGTCCCAGATTATTCAGTTGGTGGAGGATGCCAGTGCATCCAAAGCACCGATTGCCCGTCTGGCAGATAAAATCAGCGGTATTTTTGTTCCGGTAGTTATGTCCATTGCCGTTATTGCAACCATTGTTTGGCTGATTCTCGGCTATTCCTTTTCCTTTGCATTGTCTATTGGCATTGCGGTGTTGGTTATTTCCTGCCCTTGCGCCTTGGGATTGGCAACACCGGTGGCAATTATGGTGGGTACCGGAAAGGGTGCCTCCAACGGTATTTTAATCAAATCTTCGGAATCCTTGGAAACTGCCCACAGCATCCAAACCGTAGTTTTAGATAAGACCGGTACCATCACCGAAGGAAAAATGCGGGTAACCGATGTGATTCACACCGACCGCATGACAAAGGAGCAGTTTTTGGAGATTGCCGCTTCTTTGGAAGTTGGCTCGGAACACCCCTTGGCAGATGCGGTAACAGCCTATGCGAAAGAACAGCAAATCGCACCGGAGGCAATGGCGTTCTTCCGTTCTATTCCGGGACGTGGTGTAACAGGAAAACAAGACGGCCATACCTTCTTGGCAGGTAATTTGCAGATGATGCAGGAGCATCAGATCGACACCGCTCATGCTTTGGAGTTTGCCAATCGTTTGGCAGATCAAGGAAAAACAGCACTCTATTTTGCAGAGGAGAACCATTTCATCGGTATGATCGGTGTAGCGGATACCATCAAGCCTTCCAGTAAAGCGGCAATTCAATCTCTCAAGAAAATGGGCATTTCCGTGGTCATGCTGACCGGTGATAACAAACGAACCGCACAGGCAATTTGTCAACAGCTTCAGGTGGATCGTGTTGTCGCAGAAGTGTTGCCCCAAGAGAAGGAACAGGAAATTCGCAAGCTGCAAGAGAGTGGTCAGCGTGTTGCCATGGTCGGTGACGGTATCAACGATGCGCCGGCATTGATGCGGGCAGACGTGGGCATCGCTATCGGCGCCGGAACAGATATTGCCATCGAATCTGCCGATATCGTTTTGATGAAGAGTACGTTACAGGATGTTGTAACGGCAATTCAGCTCAGTAAGGCAGTTATGCGAAATATTAAAGAAAACCTGTTCTGGGCATTTTTCTACAATGCTTGTGGAATTCCACTGGCAGCAGGCGTGTTCTTTGGGCTGTTTGAATGGAAACTGAATCCGATGTTTGCGGCAGCCGCCATGAGCTGCAGTTCCGTTTGTGTGGTGCTGAACGCACTGCGCTTAAAGCTGTTCCGTCCAAAGTTATTGGTAGAGCAGAATACAGCGGCAGCATCCATGGAGCAAACCGCAACAGAAACTACGTTTTATGAAGAAAGAAATCAATCAAATATAAAGGAGAATCTTACAATGACAAAGACAATGACAATCGAAGGTATGAGCTGCAACCACTGCAAAATGGCAGTAGAGCGTGCGCTGAAAAAGGTAGAAGGTGTAACCGATGCGGTTGTGGATTTGACAGCAAAGCAAGCAGAGATTCAGCTTTCTCAACCGGTAGCGGATGAGGTGCTGATGAATGCCGTAAACGAGGAAGGCTTTACCGCAGTTCGTGTGGATGGTAAAGACGCATGACGAAAGATAAAGGAGCTGTAGAACAGCTGCTGAAAACAGCACGGGGACAGTTGGACGGTGTGCTTCGGATGATTGAGGAAGACCGATACTGTATTGATGTTTCCAATCAGCTTTTAGCAGTGCAAGCGCTTTTACGAAAAGCCAATAAAGAACTCATCGCTTCTCACTTAAATTGCTGTGTGCGCAGCGCATTCACACATGGCAGTGAAGCAGAGCAAGAACAGAAGCTGGAAGAAATTATGATGATCTTAGATAAAATGGCAAAATAACAGGGTAAAAAAGTCTTTCCCCACCGGAAAGGCTTTTTTTTGCCCGAGATGATACAAGAGAGAAAAAAATAAAATTCTGTCGGTTTCTAGTGCATTTTATGCAGATTCGTGCTATAATGGACAAAACAACCGAAAAAATTCATGTTGGAGGTTTTACGAGATGTTGTCACAAGAAAGAGTAATGGAAATTTTAAAAGAAGCAGGCGTTCTGTTGGAGGGTCACTTTAAACTGACTTCCGGCAAGCACAGCAATAAGTATTTGCAGTGCGCTAAGATTTTCCGCAACACAAAGTACAGTGAGGAGCTTTGCGCTGCACTGGCTGAGGAATTTAAGGATGACGGCGTAGAAGTTGTTATCGGACCGGCTCTGGGTGCAGTACAGATGACCTACGAGGTTAGCCGTTGGTTGAAGTGTGAGAACTTCTTTGCAGAGCGTGATGACGGCGTGATGACACTGCGCCGTGGCTTTGAGATTCAGCCGGGTCAAAAGGTTCTGGTGGTTGAGGACGTTGTTACAACCGGCGGTTCCGTTCGGGAAGTACTGAAGATCGTTCAGGAAGCAGGCGGCGACGTAGTAGGCGTTGGTTCTATCGTAGACCGCACCGGCGGCAAGGTAGACTTCGGTGTACCGTATAAGTCTGTTATTTCCGTAGAGGTAGAGTCTTGGGAGCCGGAAGATTGCCCACTGTGCAAAGCCGGCGCTCCTGCTCCAATCAAGCCTGGCAGCCGTAAAGTTTAAGCTGCACGATGCCTGAGGAAAAGAAAAACGCTTCTTCGGAGAAAACACCGAACATCCATAAAGATCACCGAGATCGTGTGCGAAATCGGTTCTTGCGGGATGGCTTAAATCGGATGGAAGAACACGTTAAGCTGGAACTGCTGCTTTATTATGCGGTTCCTCAAAAAGATACAAATCCCATGGCGCACGAGTTGTTGGAGCGCTTTGGTTCTTTTTCCAGTGTGTTCGAGGCCTCTGTGGAGGATTTGATGAAGGTAAAGGGCATTGGAAAAAACTGCGCCGTTTTAATCAAAATGATTCCCCAGTTGGCAAGCGCATATTTAGAGGATAAAGAGAAGAATGCTGTTCGTTTTCATGATAAAGAATCCATTAGCAGATATTTGCAGTGTAAATTTATCGGACAAAAGACAGAAGCGTTAGCGGTAGTTGCGTTGGACAGCCAGAATCGACTTCAATATTGCGAAATTATCCAAGAGGGCGACACAAATATGGTGCCGGTTTCTATTAAGGATATTTTGGGAATTGCAATTCGATGCAAAGCCTCCTCCATCGTGATTGCGCATAATCATCCTAGCGGAGTGCTGTTCCCGTCCGGCGAAGATTTGGCATTGACCGCTCGTGTCTATCGTGTGCTGCAAGGAATCAATATAGAGCTGCAGGATCACATTTTAGTAGTAGACGGAAATACCTTGTCTTTGCGAGATAGTGGATTATTGGATAAGGCGCTTTCTTTATATGAAACACTGCCGGAACCATCTGAAAAAGAGAACGAAATATAATAGAAAAGATCACCCGATAGCGGAGAAATGTTCCGTTTTCGGGTGATCTTTTTTGTGAAATTTAAGGATTGGAGCGGAATGTCCAATTACTTTTTAAACAGTGAAAAGCCCTTTTTTTCGTAAGGCTCGCTGTGATAATCCAAAACCTTGTAGCCTGTTTTTTCAATGGCGGATTTCAATTCGACTTCGGAAATCGGTGTTTCGGTAAGAATCTCCGTTGTTCCCTTTTTGTGGGAGGAGTCTACTTTTTTTATACGAAAGGCTGCTCGAACGGCATCATTGATGTGTGCTTCGCACATTCCGCAAGACATTCCGTCAATTTTCAGTGTGATTTTTACCATATTCTATTCCTCCTAACACAACAGTTAGTGAAAGCTAACCTCGAGAAAAAGTATACTGCAATACTGGGTGTTTGTCAAGTGTTCTTTGCAAAACAGTGGGATGTACAAGAAAAGAACCCCTCTTTTCCCAATTCTTGGGGGATCCCATAGAAATCTGCATGCAATCGCTTTACAATAGAGGAGATTTATTGTAAAATAGAATCGGTTATATGGTCTTAGACTAAAAAACGAAAAGTGATTAGCGGGGGTGTTGTGTTTTGCAACCGAAATATAAGAGAGTGCTTTTGAAGCTGAGTGGAGAATCCCTTGCGGGAAACGACAGTCACGGCATTGACTTCGATACAGTTGCCAAAATCTGTGAGCCGATCAAGGCTTGTGTAGAGATGGGTGTAGAGATCGGTGTTGTTGTAGGTGGCGGAAATTTCTGGCGGGGAAGAAGCAGCGGAGAGATGAACCGTTCTCGTGCCGACAGCATGGGGATGCTGGCAACCGTCATCAATGCGCTGGGCGTTTGCGAAGTGCTGGAGCAGATGGGCGTATCCTGCTGCGTAGAAACATCGGTAGAGATGCTTCGTGTAGCTGAGGTATTTACTAGAGAGAAGGCAGTGGAGCATTTGGAAAACGGCAGCGTGGTTATTTTTGGCGGCGGTACCGGTAATCCGTTCTTCTCCACCGATACAGCAGCAGCGCTGCGTGCGGCAGAGATCGAAGCAGACATCATCTTGAAAGCAACGATGGTAGACGGTGTTTATGACAGTGATCCAAAGAAGAATCCAAACGCTGTAAAGTACGACACCTTGACCTTTATGGAGGTGTTGCAAAAGAACTTGCAGGTGATGGACAGCACTGCGGCTTCTCTGTGCAAGGACAACCATATCTCTCTGTTGGTATTCAGCATTGATGATCCAAACAACATTACCAAAGCAATCTGCGGCGAGAACGTCGGTACTTTGGTACAAAACGACGGTTAATTCCGCAACATCTTCCATTGATACACATAGAATTATT
>CAKSOB010000025.1 GCA_934476545.1 uncultured Eubacteriales bacterium
TGCGGCTTGCCATTCGTACAAGAAGTATACGCTACTCGTATTGCTACAACCCGCTTGATTCCGGAAGCAGATGTAATTATTGAGTTGGGCGGTGAAGATGCAAAGATTCTGTTTCTGACTGGTGGTTTAGAGGTTCGTATGAACGGTTCTTGTGCAGGTGGTACCGGTGCTTTTATTGACCAAATGGCAACCTTACTCCATATTACACCGGCAGAAATGAATGAAATCGCTGCAGATCATGAGAAAATTTATACCATCGCTTCTCGTTGCGGTGTATTTGCTAAATCGGATATTCAGCCCCTTTTAAATCAAGGCGCACGAAAGAGTGATATTTCCGCCAGTATTTTTGCCGCCGTGGCAAACCAGACTATCGCCGGTTTGGCACAAGGTCGGGAAATTAAGGGAAATGTGGTTTATCTCGGTGGACCATTAACTTTCCTTTCCGGTCTGCGTGAGAGCTTTGATACCGCACTGAACGTAAAAGGAATCTTCCCTGCTAACTCTTTGCATTACGTTGCAATCGGCGCTGCTATGTGCAGTGAAGAAGAAATTGACCTGAATGAAGTAATTGAAAAGGTAAAGAATTACAGTCACAAAGGACAATTTCTCTCCATTCCTCCACTGTTTAATAACAAAGAGGAATATCACGAATTTGTGCAACGCCATAACAATGCGAAAGTAAAGCGTGGCGATATTGAAACCTATGAAGGTGATGTTTACTTAGGAATTGACGCCGGCTCTACTACTGTAAAAGCTGTTGTCATTGGTAAAGACGGCGAGGTTCTGCATTCTCTTTATCGCAGTAACAGTGGTAATCCTGTTCCGGCTATTAAAGAATATCTTACTGAACTGTATGAAACTCACCCAAAGCTCCACATTGTTGCCAGTGCTGTAACCGGATATGGAGAGGAGCTCTTAAAAAATGCGTTTAATTTGGATTACGGTATTGTAGAAACTATTGCACACTACACTGCTGCACACACCTTCTTGCCGGATGTTGATTTTATTATTGACATCGGCGGCCAAGATATGAAATGTTTCAAGATCCGCAATGGCGCGATTGATAACATCTTCTTGAACGAAGCATGTTCTTCTGGTTGCGGATCGTTCTTGCAAACCTTTGCAAACACTCTTGGATATGACATTGCCGACTTTGCAAGAATGGGATTGTTTGCAAAGCATCCGGTTGACTTGGGTTCCCGCTGCACTGTATTTATGAACTCTTCTGTAAAGCAGGCGCAAAAGGACGGTGCAACCACAGAAGATATTTCCGCAGGCTTGTCCGTCAGCGTTGTAAAAAATGCGCTCTACAAGGTCATTCGTGCAGCTAATGCAGATGCTTTGGGCAAAAATATTGTAGTACAAGGCGGTACCTTCCTGAATGATGCGGTGCTTCGTGTCTTTGAACAGGAAATGAAGGTAAATGTCGTCCGCCCGGATATTTCCGGTTTGATGGGTGCTTATGGCGCAGCCGTCTATGCAAAAAACAAATCCGAAAAAGCAGGACAAACAGATTCTTCTATCATTTCTCTTGAAGATTTATCTCATTTTGTTCATGAGGTTAAAGTGGCAACTTGCGGTCTGTGTAACAACCACTGCCGCCTGACCATCAACTCCTTTGGCGGTCAGCGGAAATTTATCGGCGGCAATCGCTGCGAAAAACCAATTACCACAAAGCAAAAAAAGGCAGTTCCGAATATGTATGAATTCAAACTGCAAACCTTGTTGTCTTACAAACCGGTTCCCGGAAAGCGTGGTAAGTTAGGCATTCCTATGGGACTCAATATGTATGAGATGCTGCCTTTCTGGCATACCTTCTTTACAAAGCTGGGCTTTGAGGTAATTACCTCTCCCCTCTCCAATCGAGAGATGTACGTTAAGGGACAACATACCATTCCATCGGATACCGTTTGCTTCCCGGCTAAGTTGATGCACGGTCATGTTTGCACACTGATCGAAGAAGGCATTAAACATATTTTCTATCCTTGTCTTACTTATAACTTCGATGAAGGACTTAGCGATAACCACTATAACTGCCCGGTTGTTGCATATTATCCTGAAGTAATCGCCGGTAATGTACCGGAATTGCAGCAGGAAAATGTTACGTTCATTCACGATTATGTGGGCGTTCACCGGAAAAAGGACTTCCCGAAAAAAATGTATAAAATCCTGAAGCAGTACTTCTCCGGTATTTCTCAAGCAGAGGTCAACGCTGCTGCCACTGCCGCCTATGATGAGCATGACGGTTATCTCAGTCGTATCCGCGCAAAGGGCAATGAAGTTTTGGCATTGGCTTCTCAAGAAAAGCTACCGATTATCGTTCTCAGCGGTCGTCCTTATCACTTGGATCCGGAAATTAACCACGGAATTGATAAATTAATTACCAGTCTTGGTGCTGCCGTCGTAACGGAAGATGCCGTTAGCAGCAAGGTAGAAAAGATGACTACTACCGTTCTGAACCAGTGGACCTATCATGCGCGTCTATATGCAGCCGCAAAATACATCGGGGATAAGCCAAACATGAACCTGGTTCAGTTAGTATCCTTTGGCTGCGGTGTAGATGCGATTACCACTGATGAAGTTCGTACCATTTTGGAATCAGAAAATAAAATTTACACCCAAATCAAAATTGATGAAATCACAAACCTGGGCGCTGTTCGTATCAGACTCCGCAGTCTGTTTGCTGCCCTTGACCAATAAGCGAGGTGACATACTTTGGCAGAGATTATTCGAGATGAAACCGGTCGTGTTTTGTTTACGGAAGAAATGAAAAACGAATACACCATTCTGTGCCCCAATATGTTGGAGATTCATTTCCGAATTTTGGTAAACATTTTTAACGACTATGGTTACCACGCCGAATTGCTGACCACAACTAACTCCAATATTGCCCAAGAGGGTCTGAAATACGTTCACAACGATACTTGCTATCCGGCATTGTTGGTAATCGGTCAGTTCATTGATGCGCTGAACAGCGGTAAGTACGATGTGAATAAAACCGCATTGTTGATTACACAGTCCGGTGGTGGATGCCGTGCCTCTAACTATATTCACCTGTTGCGCAAAGCGTTGATTAACGCAGGCTACCCCAATGTTCCGGTTATCTCTTTGAACTTATCCGGTTTGGAGAAAAATCCGGGCTTTAAGTTTACGCTTCCTATGATGCGTCGTTTTATTGCCGGATTGGTTTACGGCGATCTGCTGATGCTCTTGGATAACCAGGTGAAGCCCTATGAGGTGACCAAAGGCAGCAGTCGCGCTTTGTTAGAAAAATGGGTCAAAGGACTCAGTGTTATGCTACGAGACGGCAAGGGCATTAAACTGGATGAGATGAAGAAGGTTCTGGATCGAATCATCAACGAATTTGCACAAATTGAAGTCAACAAGGTGCCAAAGGTTAAGGTAGGCATTGTTGGCGAAATCTATGTAAAATATGCCCCATTTGCCAACAATGAATTGGAGAAATTTTTAGCAGAGCAAGATTGCGAAGTCAACCTTCCGGGTCTGATGAACTTTCTCCTCTTTAAGGTAGATAACCGAATTGAGGATATCAATCTATACGGCGGTAATATTGCAAAGAAAACAGTAATCAAGGCTTTGTTTGATTACATGGCAAAATTGCAAAACGTCATGATTAACGCTGTAAAAAAACAGCCAAAGTTTGAGGCGCCTGCCAACTATGCACACGTCAAAACATTGGTAGACGGCGTTATCGGCTATGGCAATAAAATGGGCGAAGGTTGGCTTTTAACTGCAGAAATGTTAGAGCTGATCGAATGCGGATTTGAGAACATCGTCTGCGCACAGCCTTTCGGTTGTTTGCCGAACCACATTTGTGGCAAAGGTATGATCCGAAAAATTAAGGAAATCGAAGATAAAGCAAATATCGTTCCGATTGACTATGACCCAAGCGCAACTCGTGTAAACCAAGAAAACCGTATTAAATTGATGTTGGCGGTTGCCAAAGAAAACTTAAATAAAGAACAACCGCAGCAATAGCAGTTCGTTCTATCCTATGATTGCAGCAGAAATTTGTAGATTTCTGTTGCTTTTTTATTTCTTCTTTGCTAGAATAGCAACAGACTTTTTATTTATTTTACTATCTTAGAAAGGCGCTGAACCTATGAAAAGATTTTTTACAGACTTTAAAGCCTTCGTTTCCAAAGGCAATGTGGTTGACATGGCTGTGGGCGTTGTAATCGGTGCAGCATTCGGAAAAATCGTATCCTCTTTGGTAGATAATATCATCATGCCTGCCATTTCTCTGCTGACCGGCTCTATCAATATCTCTGAACTGGCAGTAACCATTCCCTCTACTACAGGAGAGCCTATCTCCTTGCAATATGGCTTGTTCTTACAGAATGTTATCGACTTCTTTATCATTGCCTTTACCATCTTTGTTTGCATTAAGATCATCGGAAAATTCCGCAGAAAAAAGGAAGAAGCTCCGGCTGCCCCACCGGCTCCTTCGAAAGAGGAAGTTCTGCTGACCGAAATCCGAGATTTATTGGCAGAACAAAACCAACAAAAGAAAGAAGATTAAATCTACATAACAAAAAATCCTGCACATCTCAACCGGATGCACAGGATTTTTTCATTTTTTATTAGATTCTTTTTCTGGATGTCTTTGGAATGATCGTACCGTTTCGATATGCCTCCAACAGCATTTCCAAGCTATAAACAGAGTTGTTCAGCTTCTTGCCAATATCCGTTCCGGATACCATAATACGCTGCGGTGCTGCTTTGAAAAATTCCACATCGGTATCCATATCACGATTTTCTTCCAAGGCAGATTGGATTCCACCAAATGGTTCATGGGATACGATTCGCATACCATGAGAGTTGAAAATTAAAGTATAGCCGGCAATTCCCGTTGTCTTTTGGTATGCTTTGCAGAATCCACCATCAATTACCAACATCTTTCCGTTGGCTTTTACCGGTGTTTCACCCTTCAATGCTTTTACCGGGACATGTCCGTTAATAATATGACCAAATTCCGGATTCAAACCAAACTCTCGGAGAATTTTATCACAAAATGCTTCATCGGTATAGAAGGTGTAATAGTTGTCTTTTTCTTCTGTCCAGATGGATTTATCCTCAATAAACTGCCGTTCAAAGGTAGTCATCTTGGCTCGTCCAAAGATTGGAGATTTTGGACCACTCCAAAGATAATACATGAAGTCGCAACCATTTCGATGCTCTTCCGGATTGCTGCTGAAATAAGCCTCCCGGGCAATCCCTTCACAAAGATCCATCAATGCTTTTCCCTTTACTCTTTGACCGTTCAGTTCCAGTTCTGTAAAGGTTCCGTCGTCATTCATTGGCACGCAAGCGTGGAACAACAAATTATTGTTAAAGCACTTATAGAGATTGCCAACCGAATAGAGATACTCTACATGTTGATGCAGACGGTGGCTGTCCTTAAATGCTTCCACCAAGCCATCCAATACCTCTTGCTCTTGATCTGTCAGCGCATATGGATTGTTTCGGTCAACAGTTGGGAAGTCCACACTGGTTAATGCATAGACTTTTCCATCAATCTCAATGCACTTATTTTCATAGTCAATTTTCTCCAACAGCAACCGGTTTTCCATCTGATATTCCGGATGGCGACGAATTAACTGTGCCTCCAGTTTATACATGATGATTGCCATTGCACGGTGCATTGCATCCTGAACATCTTTGCTGATTGGCAAATAAACCTCATTGGCAAAGCTGTTCAATTCACGCAAGCTGATTCCATAACCGCTTTCCAACAGGTTAATACAATTATGATGAACGCAAAGACGCACAACCGTTGCAATGCAGATTTCACTGCCGGCAGCCGCACCCATCCATAAAATATCGTGATTTCCCCATTGAATATCGCAGGAATGATGATCCATCAGCATATCCATAATGGTATCGGGACGAGGTCCTCTGTCAAAAATATCGCCCACAATATGGAGATGATCCACTGCCAACCGTTTTATCAACTTTGTCATGGCAATAATAAACTCATCGGCATTGTGCAAAGAAATAATCGTCTTGATGATTTCATTATGATATTGCTGTTGGTTAAAGTCTTGGTCGTCCTGTGTATGGAGAAGTTCTTCAATAATATAGCAATAATCCGGCGGCATTGCCTTACGAACCTTGGAGCGGGTATATTTAGAGGATACAATCCGCACAATGGTCAACAATCTATGTAAGGTAATCCGATACCAGTCACTCATATCCTCTCTTTTTTTCTTTTCTAATTTCAGCTTTTGCTTAGGATAATAAATCAAAGTACAGAGGTCTGAGCGTTGTTTTCTGGAAAGTTCTTGGTCAAAGGCATAGTCCACCTTTTCTCGAATAACACCGGAACAGTTGTTGAGAATATGGTTAAAGGCTTCTGCCTCTCCATGAATATCGCTCATAAAATGCTCTGTACCCTTTGGAAGATTCAAGATTGCTTTCAAGTTGATGATTTCTGTACAAACATCTTGTACTGTGGGATATTTTTCCGAAAGCAGGGCAAGATACTTCAGGTCGTTTTCATCTATTTTCGTTTTCATCTGGAATGCCTCCTGTATGATGTTCATGAAATCTTTTTATTTTATTGTATCATATTTTCTATGCTTTGCACAGAATAAATTCACATAGATTTTTCTTTTTCATTTTTTCATAAAATTTCTAAAAAAACAAACACTTCCCTTTGTTTGTCATTTTTATCACAAAATAGGCTTGCGGTTTTTCAGCATACATATTATAATAGAATTATATATGTATTATTTTGGAGGAGACAGAACATGAGTACAAACCCAATTGTAACATTTGAAACTAACCAAGGCACAATCAAAGCAGAGCTTTATCCGGACATTGCACCAAACACCGTAAAGAACTTTATTTATCTGGTAAAGAAGGGCTTCTACGATGGTCTG
The DNA here is from genome assembly GCA_934476545.1 of uncultured Eubacteriales bacterium. Taxonomy (GTDB): domain Bacteria; phylum Bacillota; class Clostridia; order Oscillospirales; family Acutalibacteraceae; genus UMGS1071. The sequence continues at coordinate 6,906 of CAKSOB010000025.1, forward strand.
ACCTTTCACCGTGTTATCCCGGGCTTTATGATTCAAGGCGGTGACCCGCAGGGTACCGGCATTGGCGGTCCTGGCCACAGCATTCATGGTGAATTTTACACCAACGGCTTTGCAAATGACCTGCTGCACACAGAGGGTGTTCTCTCTATGGCTCGCTCCAGTATGCCGGACAGCGCAGGCTCCCAGTTCTTTATCATGGTTGCAGACGCTCCACACCTAAACGGCAGCTACGCTTCCTTTGGTAAGGTAATTGAAGGCATGGAAGTTGCTCACAAGATTGCAAACGTAAAGCGCAGCCGCAACGACAAGCCATTGGAGGATCAAGTAATGACAAAGGTTACCGTAGATACCTTTGGTGAAGAGTACGATCCACCGATGGAGCTGGTTGGTCGTGTATAAGCAGGTGACACAATGACGGTGACAAAAAGTCATGTCTGTGTACGATATGCCGAAACAGATCAGATGGGTGTGGTTCATCATGCAGTGTACCCTATTTGGTTTGAGCTTGCTCGTACCGACTTCATTAAGGTGATCGGTTTAACGTACTCCCAAATGGAGCAGGACGGGATTTTACTGCCGGTAGCAGAGTTAACGGCTCGCTATCGGATTCCCGCTAAATACGAGGACGAGCTGACCGTAGAAACACATATTGAAAAAATTACACCAGCGCGCATTGTGTTCGGCTATCGAATCTATCAGGATAACGATCCTGAAAAAACTGTAATGGTAGAAGGAACCTCTACCCACGCTTGGGTGGATCGAACCATGCGTCCCATGAACATGAAAAAAATCCATCCGGAATTATATTCTAAAATTTCCGCATTAGCGGAATAAAAAACCCTCTTTTATCGACAGTGTCTGTCTGATAAAAGAGGGTTTCTCTATTTATTATTTCTATGTTTTTCGAGATCCTGAATTAGTCCTCGTTCGCTTCATATTTTTGCTCACAATAGGCGCAACGATAAACATGATGTTCTGCATCACAGAGTTTGAAAACTTGGTCAATACTGCGCTCTACGGAGGTAATGCAACGTGGGTTTTTGCAAGAAACCACATTCTTTACCATCTTGGGCAGCTTCAGCTTTTTTTTCTCAATAATCTTGCCGTTTTCAATAATATTGATGGTAATGTTGCAGTCAATGAACCCCAGCACATCTAAGTCTACATCAATCATGCCCTCGATTTTAATGATATCCTTTTTGCCCATCGCATCACTTTTGGCATTTTTAATAATCGCCACGCTGCAATCCAGCTTGTCTAACTCCAGATATTGGTAGATCTGCATACAGCTTCCTGCACGGATATGATCAATCACGATGCCTTTTTCCAAACTGTCTACGTTTAACATTTATTCTACCTCCAGTTCCAACAACTTGATAATCAATGCCATCCGAATATAAACGCCATACTGTACCTGATTAAAATACTGTGCTCTTGGATCGTTATCTACTTCCACAGCAATTTCGTTAACTCTCGGCAATGGGTGCAGTACAATCATATCTTTTCTTGCCAAATCTAATTTTGCCATGTTGAGTATGTAACTGTCTTTCAAGCGGATATAATCTTCTTCGTTGAAGAAACGCTCTCGTTGCACACGGGTCATATAAAGTACATCCAGTTCCCCAATCACATCTTCCAGGCGAGTTACCATTTTAAATGGGATACCCTTTGCTTTTAAGACACCCTCTGAAATATAGTCCGGCACTTGCAGCTCTTCCGGCGCAACCAATACAAATTGGATGCCTTCATATCGAGCCAAGGACTTAATTAAGGAATGCGTTGTTCGACCGAATTTCAAGTCACCGCACAAACCAACCGTCATATTGCTTAACCGTTTTTTTAAAGAACGAATGGTCATCAAGTCTGTCAGTGTTTGGCTTGGATGCTGGTGTCCGCCATCTCCGGCATTGATGACCGGAATCCGAGAAAACTGTGATGCTACAAAAGGCGCGCCTTCTTTTGGATGTCGAATGGCTGCAATATCTGCAAAGGCAGAAACAGTGCGAATGGTATCTGCTACACTTTCTCCTTTTGCGGCAGAGCTATTCTGTGCAGAAGAAAAGCCAAGTACACTGCCGCCCAGATTCAGCATTGCTGCTTCAAAACTCAATCTGGTTCGAGTACTCGGCTCATAAAATAAGGTAGCCAACTTCTTTCCATCACATACATGACTGAATTTTTTGGGATCTGCGGCAATTTTATCTGCCAAGTCCAAAAAAGAATCAATTTCTTCTACGGTAAAATCCAATGGATCAATCAAATGTTTCATGGGTATCCCTCCATATCCTGCATTTTTTACCAATTCCATCTGATTCCGGTTAAGTGCTTAACCTTATGTATTATACTCCTGTATTTTTCATTTTTCAAGTTCTTTCTTGCGATTTTTTCAAAAGTTTGCTATAATGATACGACAATATCAGAAGAACCGAGGAATTTAAATGAGAATTCGTAAAAAAACATGGGCAATTCCGGAATTAACTGCTTGCCCTTATTTTATACAAGAACCAACCAAGTTAAAAGGACATTGGAGAGAATGGTTTCCAAGCTCTCATCCTCTGCATGTAGAATTGGGCTGTGGTAAATGTACTTTTACCGCAGAATTGGCAGCACAAAATCCGGATGTCAATTACGTTGCCATTGATATCAGCACCGATATTTTGGGTGTTGCTCGGAGAAATTTTGAGGAACGCTTTGCACAAGATCATAAACCGGTAGAAAATGTAGCAATCTTAGCTTACGATATCGAGAAGATTCCGGATATTTTATCCCAAGACGACGATGTAGAAAAGCTATATATCAACTTCTGCAATCCATGGCCAAAAGCACGCCACCACAGAAAGCGGCTTACCTATACCCACCAACTGGAGCTGTATAAAAAGTTTATGCGTCCGGGGGCAGAACTGCACTTTAAAACAGATGATTACGATCTCTATTTAGCAACCCTGCGCTATTTAAAGGAAGCCGGATTGGAAATTTTATGGCAAACCCAAGACCTGCATCACTGCACCGATTCTCCGCAGTGCCATATTACTACGGAGCATGAAGACCGATTTACCGCACAAGGGATTCCCATTAAAGCCATTGTTGCCAGATTTCCGTAATGTGGAAAATCAGTGGGACGCTTGTCTTTTTTCCGAGAATTTGGTATAATTATTTTATCTGCATGAATGCAATATCGAATGAATAGTTGGGGGTGCTCCCATGAAAACGGTACGAAGTAATAAATATAGACGAAAACGCCGTCGGTCAGATCGTACAAAACTGATGATGGTTTTAGCGGTGTTGGGTGGCGCAGTGATCATTGCGGCAGCTGTTGTCGTAACGCTGATTCTTCTTTTCTCAAAACAAACCACTCCTTCGAAAGATCAAAACAACACACCGGTTGTTTCCGAAACAAGCAGTGATACATCATCCCACAGCGAAATCGTTTCTCCATCGGATGAGATTGCTAAAATCAATCCCAATGCTGCTACTGCAAAAACGTCCGGAAAATACGCCTATCAGTCTTTGTATCCGGAAATGTATGTTCCCATTGTAGAGAAAATTCCGGCAGCAGCAAATGCAAAAGTAGTCTATCTTACTTTTGATGACGGTCCTTCCCAGTTAACGGAAGAATTGTTAGATGTTCTGAAAAAGAATAACATCAAAGCAACCTTCTTTGTATCTTGCCAAGAAGATCCGGCAGAAGTAAAGCGACTGCTCAAGTTAACCCACGAAGACGGTCACATTATTGGTATCCATACATATAGTCATGATTACACTGAGATTTACAGCTCTGTGGAAGCCTTTTTAAAAGACTTTAGCAAGATGAACGATTTGATCTATGAGGCAACCGGAGAAAAACCAACCATTTTCCGTTTTGCCGGCGGTAGTATCAACAGCTACAACCAAAAGACCTACAAGGCAATCATCAAGGAAATGGAACGCCGTGGTTATACCTATTTTGACTGGAATGTAGACAGCGGTGACAGCGAATCCAATGCCACCGGAAAGTCTATCTATAACACAACCGTAGACGGCATTACACAGTATAACAAATCCATTGTTCTGATGCACAATTCCGGTGCTAAAAAAGACACTGTGGAACAAGTTGCTAACATTGTGAAAAAAGTGAAAAAAGCCGGGTATCATTTTGAGGTATTGGACCCAAGTGTAAAACCATTCTCCTTTGCCTATCCGGAATAATCCCATAGAAAAACGACCTCTTGCGAGGCCGTTTTTTTGTTTGCTATTTTACAGTCACTTTCATTGTTACAATTTTGGTATCGCCGTTTTTCAAAGTAACCGTAGCGGTAATTGTAGTTGTACCTGCTTTTTTACCTTTGATTTTGCCGTTTTCATTAACGGTTGCAACACTCGTCTTAGAGGAAGTGTAGGTAATCTTCTTCACGTTGCGCATATCCAATTCTTCGGAGAATGCAAAGGTTATGGTTTTTCCCTTTTCTAATGTTACTTTGTTATTCTTCACTTGAACAGTGGCGAGAATCTCTTTATTGATTTTAGCAGCTTCTTCTGCATTCTTCAGCACAAAGTCACCCTTGGAGCGGATAATTAGTTTCAACTGCCCCTTGCTATCGGTAGTGTATGCCTTGCTGTTTACCATATACAGCGCTCCGGTCTTGCTGTCCTTTTTGTAGATATACAGCTTGTTCTTCGGAGTCAAATCAGCAGAGTTGACCTGAACAGAGTAACGCTTATTGCCATCCTTATCCTTTACGGTCATATGAAGCAACAAGTTCTCTCCGGCGGCTTCTTTCAGCTGCGAAACAACCTTATTGGTAAATGTGGCTTGCATGCCATTCTCTTTCATTGTGCCAACCTTATCAATGGTAACAATGCCGTTGCCATCCTTTTCCGTACGGATGGAAGCGTCGGTCTTGTTGCCGATATTTGGAATATCGTGCTCTACGGTGACGCTCTCTGTTGCACCGCTGCTGTTAATCACCGTAGTGGTTGTTTTTTCTACTTCTGTTCCACGGGAATTCTTATGGATTTCTTTTTCAACGATAACCTTGGATAAATCTTCTGCATTGGTAGAAGAAGTGGTTGTGGTTTCACGAGTTATGTTACCGGAAGCATCCTTTTCCACAACGGTTTCTGTTTCGGTGTTCTCCCCCGGCTTGGTTGTCGTTGTGGTTTCTACGGTAGATTTGTCGTCCTTTACTTCTACCTTGCTTTCCGTTTTTTCAATTACATTGCCATCCTTGTCGGTCTTGGTGCTGGTTTCGGTCTTAGAACCATCCGGCTTGGTTTCTGTTTTTGTTACAGTCTTGGTGCCATCTGTTTGGGTTTCCGTTTTTGTTATGGTTTTAGAGCCATCCGGGTGGGTCGTAGTTACTGTTTCTGTTACCGTGCCGGTAGTTGGGTCTGTTGTGGTTTCGGTGGTGGTAACGCTGCTCGGTGCGCTTGGTGTAGGCGCTACCGTGGAGGTACCGCAAAGGTCGCAAACGGTACCGCTCTGAGAGAAATGACTGGTGCAATCAATTGTTCCGTTATTGGTAACAGTGCCGTTAACAATCACTTTCCCTTGGTTGACAATCGCTCCCTCATTGGTTAAGGTTTTGTCTGTCGGAATGGTCAGTGTAGTATCCTTTGGAATCGTTAAGGTCAAGCCCTTTGCCACTGTAACACTATCGGGAAGTGTGGCATTCCCGATGACAGAGCCGTCTGCTCCGTCAAACAGAACGCTGTTTTCAGGCTCAGCATTGAATCCACCAACTGTTTCTAACCAAGAATTTGTAACGGAAGCTGTTCCGTCTGTACCCGCTCCCCAATAACTCTTCGGTTTTTTCGTTACCGCACTAACAATACTATTTTCAATTTTTAAATCCCCCTTACTCCACATTCCACGAGATGTTTTGGATACCGCTTCAACCTTGCTATTCTCTGTTATCGTTAGATTACCCCTTGTATACAATCCAGTATCATTAGAACCTGTCGCTTTTACCGTACTATTTTGAATTGTAAGCCCACCATCGCCACCATATAAAGCAGGATTATAACCTTCTGCTTCTACTTCTGCATCAGAAATTTTAACGGTAGGTGCATAAATACCGTTACTACCACTAGATGTAGCTTTTACCGTACTCTTATCAATCGTAATCCCGTTACCAGTATTACTTCCACACAATCCGGGATTGACGCCATCTGCAGTTACTTCTTTTGCATTAGAAATTTCAATGGTATCAGCATAAACTCCGGCGCCTTTATGGCTCTTTGTGATAACGGTTCCTCCTGTAACAATAAAATTATTTGTAGAAATGGAGTCACCATAGCTTGTGGATTTAAGTGTTGCGTTATCCTTTACTTGAATTGTTATTCCAGATTCACTCCATCCAATAATTCCGCTGCTGCTTCCATATTCAGATGTGGAATTTTTTCCCTCTGCTTCAAGATAACTATTTCCTTGTAAGGTAATGTTTGTATCTCCAAAAACACTTAATCCATCTACTATACTCTCAGAAGCTACATCGGGGTCATCCTGTAAACAATAAAGTTTTGCATTATCTTTCAGTGTTAAAGAATGAACTCCATCAACTTTTCCTAGTTTTAATGGGGCATATGTTCCATTGCCAATATAGGTAACGTTCGCAGAGCCGGATAATGTGCAAGTACCACCCCAAGAATCACTATTTCTTGCTACCTTTGTTTCAATTGTGGTATCTTCAATTGTTAATCCACCTCTTGCTCCAAGAGAATTTGCATAAAGTTTCCCTGAGCCTGTGATAGTTAAATTATTGGGATTTAATGATTTGATATGGTTTTCTGTACCCTCTGGAACATTCACCACTAGCTTTGCACCGGAATTTTGAAATGTAATACTATTTGTGGATGACAAATTATTCAAGGTTGCATAATAGGTTTCCGTTTTATTCTGCTCAGATGTTCCAAAAAAGCAAATCTCTTTATCTGTTGTTCCGGTAAGTACATAATTTACTTCTCTTTTTAAAAGTTTAAACATACCACCTTCAAACTTGTAGTACCCCTCTGCATCCCCCTCCTCTTTACTAACATCTACGGTAACAACCGGAATGGTTTGCGTTTCTCCATCTTCCGCATGGACAAGGCTGTTTGTAAGTTGCGGAAGCTGTGTAGTCAAGGTAGTACCTGCAGCAGCGACTACTAAAGCTGCCATAGTAACTGCAAAAATTCGCTTGGTTGATTGTTTCATGAAAATCCCTCTTTTCATTTTTATAATTGCGTTCTTTTATTATCCTTGATTCCACACATAAAAAAGGGCACAATTTGCCTGAGATTCCTCAAGAAAATTGTGCCGCACGGCTCTGTATAAAATTGTACGCCCAAAAAGCACACAGCTACCTTGCTTGCTAAACATTGTCGCAAAGTTTGTCATAGCTGTCAACTCCTTTTTATAGTGGGATCTACTTTAATTTTACCAATATTATAAAAAATTGCAATAGCTTTGGCACGAAATGCAATATATCGGCACGAATGGTAATTGTTACAAAAAAATTGTAACAAACTTAAGCTTTTGTGGAATTAAAAATAAAGTTCTATTCCACTCGGAAAAACAGTTTGCTTTGCTATCATTCAGGCAAAAAACCTCCTGCACCGTTTCTTGATACAGGAGGTTTTTATTTTTAGATAATGTAATCATTTACACACTGGCATTCTTCCTCTTGAATATCTGCCAGAGTAATGCCATCTAAATATTCTTCAATCACATCTTGCAACCCTTTCCATATTTTTAAGGTTGCACAACTATCCGCGCGTCCACACTGGTTAGGAGTTTGATCCAAACACGCTACCGGCGCAATGCTACCTTCGGTAATTCTGAGAATTTCTCCTACGGTATAGTCTTTTGGATCTCTTGCCAACATATAGCCGCCCTGATAACCACGATTGGTTTTCAGCACATCTGCTTTATTCAGAAGTGGAACAATCTGCTCCAAATATTTTTTAGAGATCCCTTGCCGCTTGGCAATATCCTTTAACGCAACAAATCCACAATCTTTATGCTGGGCAAGATCCAACATCATTCGCAGTGCATAACGACCTTTTGTAGAAATTTTCATTTCAATCCCACACTCCCATCCGTTGCCCATTTTTATTCATCTGTCAAAGACAACTTTTTCTATGATTATATTTTACCACATTTGAACAAAAAAAGCAATTCCTATCTGCTTTGTGGGATTCTCTCGATAAAGCGCAATGCAATCAATGATTTTTTAACTCTACAATCGTTACACCACTTTCGCCTTCGCCATATACACCAAGACGATAGGATTTTACCGCGCTATGCCGCTTCAGGTGATCCTGCACTGCCTTTCGCAGTGCGCCGGTTCCCTTGCCGTGGATAATGGTTACTTGGTTCAATCCATTTAACTGGGCATTATCTAAGAAGCGATCCACCTCTAACAGCGCATCCAATACGGTTTCGCCTCGCAAATCCAACTCACTCATGCTGCCGCCGCCACGAGAAGAACCGGTCGTTACCCGCTTGGTTACGCTGCGCTTTGGCACCTGTACTTGCGTTTCCTCCAAAAGGCGCAGATTCGAGATCGGCACTCTTGTTTTGATAATACCCGCTTGTACAGTAACTTGCTCGCCATCGGCAGAAAGTTCTGTCACGATTCCCTTTTTATCAATATCGAAAATCAATACGGTATCGCCTACCTTCAGGGGACGAGGCAACACATAACGGTCTTTTTGCCGTTGCCGAACCGGATCGGCAGTTTGTTCCAAGTGGCGCAGGCTACTGTTAATCTGCATTTTCTGCACAGCGGAAAGATGTTGCTCTTTTTTCGCCTTCTCCACTTCCTCCATCAACGCTTCAATTTGCGCACGGGTGCGAGATACCAAATTAGAAGCCTGACGCTGTGCAACTTCCAGTTCCTTTGCTGCATATTCAGCAGCTTTTGCTTTTTCGGCTTTGGCTTCTTCCAGCAATCGGGTTGCTTTCAAGCGCAAATCTTCTGCTTCTTTGCGCTCATTCTCAATAGCCTGACGGCCTTCCTCCAGTCGCTCTACTACGGTTTCAAAACGGGCATCTTCAGCGGATACCAATTCTTTTGCTCGTTCAATAATTTTCGGATCAATTCCCAACCGCAAAGAAATTGCAAAGGCATTAGAACGACCCGGAACACCAATCAGCAACCGATAAGTCGGGCGGAGGGATGCCACATCAAATTCACAACAACCATTTTCTACGCCGTCTGTTTGCAGTGCGTATTCTTTCAATTCGGCATAGTGAGTTGTCACACCGATTTTTGCGCCTTTTCGCCGCAGTTCCTCGATGATTGCAATGCCCAGCGCTGCACCTTCTACCGGGTCGGTACCGGCACCCACTTCATCCATCAACACAAGGCTATGAGAATCAGCACTGTTCAAAATAGAAATTTGATTTGTCATATGGGCTGAGAAGGTAGACAAAGACTGCTCAATGCTTTGCTCATCGCCAATATCCACCAAAATTTGACGGAAAACAGACACCTGGCTTTCCTCTGCTACCGGAAGCATTAACCCACACATTGCCATTGCACAGAGCAGTCCCAATGTTTTAAGAGCAACGGTTTTACCGCCGGTATTCGGACCGGTAATAATCAAGGTGTCAAACTCCATTCCCAAGGAAATATCGGTAGGCACCACTCGTTTTCTATCGATCAGCGGATGACGTGCCTGCCGTAATTCCACCCGACCGTTATCATTTAACTTTGGCAAAGTTGCTTTCATGTCATAAGCCAAACTAGCCTTTGCAAAAATCAAATCTAACTCCACCGCCATTTGATAGCCGGTGCAAAGCTCATTGGCAAAACTGCCTACTTCAGCGGATAATGCTGTCAAGATGCGCTCAATCTCTTCTTTTTCTTCGGCTTGCAGTACACGAATCTCATTATTTGCCTCTACCACGCTCATTGGCTCTACGAAAATCGTTGCGCCACTGGATGAGGTATCATGTACTAAGCCCGGAATCTCACTACGATATTCTGCCTTAACAGGTACTACATAGCGACCGGAGCGCATGGTTACAATTTGCTCCTGCAGGAACTTCTGCTTTGTCGTAGAATGAATCAATCCGTCTAAATGTTCCCGCACTTTTGCTTCTGCTCGTTGAATTCGCTTTCGGATTGCTTGCAGCTCCGGAGAAGCCGTATCGGCTACTTCTTCTTCGGAAAGTACGGTCAATCCAATTCTTGTTTCCAAATATTGATTGGGATAAAGTTGGTCAAATCGTGGGTCCAAGCTGGTTTTCATTCCTTCGCTTTTGGAGCGCCACTTTGCCACATTCTTC
>CAKSOB010000026.1 GCA_934476545.1 uncultured Eubacteriales bacterium
GGTATAGGATACGCTCTTTTTACAGCCCTTTGCCGCTTCCTCAAAGGAAATCTCCAGGTAGGCTTCACAGTCGCTGCCTCTGCGAGGCGCATTGGGATCCTGCTGCCGTCCGCCGCCAAAGCCGCCAAAACCACCGCCGAACACGCTGCTGAAAATGTCCCCAAAGTCGAAATCTCCTTGGAACGGGCTTCCGCCTGCTCCACCGCCGAAATTCGGGTCTACCCCGGCATGACCGAACTGGTCATAGCGTGCCTTTTTATCTGCATCAGACAGCACTTCGTAGGCTTCATTCAGCTCTTTAAACTTGGCTTCCGCTTCTTTATCGCCGGGATTCAGATCCGGGTGGTACTTCTTTGCCAGCTTGCGATATGCTTTTTTAATTTCATCGTCGGAGGCGTTTTTTGGCACCCCCATCACTTCATAGTAGTCTCTCTTTTCAGACACGTTTCAATCACTCCTGCAACCAAACGGAAAAGGCGGTCTGTGACCGCCCCCGCTTTTAATTTGTCAGATCCGTAAGATTTCCCCTTTCTATCATAGTAGAATCCACCTACAATGTCAAGAGATTCCGGAAAAATCGCCACGTCTCCGCTTCTTCTTAAAAGAAAATCACCGAGCCGTGATTATTTATTGTCGTCCTCGTTTACATCCTTGTACTCTGCATCGTAGACGTTGTTGCCGTTTGCATCCTGTTTAGGATCATCGGTTGCTGCGCCTTCCTGCGGAGCAGCTGCCTTATACAGCTTCTCGGAAATTGCGTAAACAGTCTTTTGGAGGTCTTCCTTTGCCAGATTGATTGCGTCCATGTTGTCGCCGGGCAGCGCTTCCTTCAGTGTTGCAATCTTCTGATTCAACTCTGTCTTGTCGCCTTCCTCAATCTTATCGCCGTTGTCGGAGATCAGCTTTTCAGCAGCATAAACCAGGTTCTCTGCCTCGTTCTTAGCCTCTACGGTTTCACGACGCTTCTTATCTTCAGTAGCAAACTTTTCTGCCTCTTGTACTGCACGCTCAACATCTTCCTTGCTCATGCTTGTGCTGTTGGAGATGGTGATGTGCTGCTCTTTACCGGTACCCTTATCCTTAGCGGATACGTTTACAATACCGTTTGCATCGATATCAAATGTAACTTCGATCTGTGGGATACCTCTTGGAGCCGGAGCAATACCGTCCAGCTTGAACAGACCAAGCTGCTTATTGTCTCTTGCAAACTCACGCTCACCCTGCAGAACGTTGATTTCAACAGAAGTCTGACCGTCTGCTGCGGTGGAGAAGATTTGGCTCTTCTTAGTTGGGATGGTGGTGTTGCGCTCGATCACCTTTGTCATTACGCCGCCCATGGTTTCAACACCCAGAGAAAGTGGCGCAACGTCCAGAAGGAGCAGACCTTGTACTTCGCCGCCCAGAACACCTGCCTGGAGTGCAGCGCCGATTGCAACGCACTCGTCCGGGTTGATGCCCTTAAATGGGTCCTTGCCTGTGAGCTTCTTAACAGCTTCCTGAACAGCCGGAATTCTGGAAGAACCACCAACCAACAGAACCTTGTTGATTTCGGACAGCTCCAGACCGGAGTCCTTCAATGCCTGACGAACCGGAACGATGGTAGCCTCTACCAAATCGGCAGTCAGCTCATCAAACTTTGCTCTGGACAGAGTAAGATCCAAGTGCTTTGGACCGGTTGCGTCTGCTGTGATAAATGGCAGATTGATGGATGCGCTTGTTACGCCGGACAGCTCAATCTTTGCCTTCTCAGCAGCTTCCTTCAATCTCTGCATTGCCATCTTATCGCCGGACAGATCAATGCCGTCGGACTTCTTGAACTCGCCAACCATCCAGTTGATGACTCTCTGGTCGAAGTCGTCGCCGCCTAGGTGGTTGTTACCGGCAGTTGCCAGAACTTCCTGAACACCGTCACCCATCTCGATGATGGAAACGTCGAAGGTACCGCCGCCCAGGTCGTATACCATAACCTTTTGATCGTCTTCCTTATCAATGCCGTAGGACAGAGCTGCTGCAGTTGGCTCGTTGATGATACGCTTTACATCCAAGCCTGCAATTTTACCTGCGTCCTTTGTTGCCTGACGCTGTGCGTCTGTAAAGTATGCCGGAACAGTGATAACCGCAGAAGTAACGGTGTCACCCAGATAAGCCTCTGCGTCGCTCTTCAGCTTTTGCAGAATCATAGCGGAAATTTCCTGTGGAGTGTAGCTCTTGCCGTCGATAGTCACTTTATAAGAAGTACCCATCTCTCTCTTAATGGAAGAAATGGTGCGGTCCGGGTTTGTGATTGCCTGACGCTTTGCTACCTGACCAACCATACGCTCGCCGGTCTTAGAAAATGCTACAACGGAAGGAGTTGTTCTTGCGCCCTCTGCGTTTGCGATAACAACCGGCTCGCCGCCTTCGATTACTGCTACACAGGAGTTTGTTGTACCTAAGTCAATACCAATTGTCTTTGCCATAATAATTACCTCCAATATATCGCTTCATGCGATGTTGAGAATTTTAAGTTCAATCTCTTATCAAAACATTTGCCTTAGTTTGCCACAACAACGGTTGCATGGCGGATAATCTTATCCCCGATGCGGTAGCCCTTGCGGTAAACTTGCGCAATGACGTTTTCGCCTAAATCTTCATTTTCAATATGAGAAACCGCCTGATGGAGTTCCGGATCAAAGGGATCGCCCTCTGCGCCGATTGGCTCCACTTTCAGCTTTGTCAGGGCTGCGTGCAGATTCTTTTCAATCATCTCCACACCCTTGCGCAGGTCATCGGCTTCGCAATCCTTATGTGCCAGTGCCATTTCCATAGTGTCGGCTACATTCAGAATCTCTGCCACAGCATCCTTTACGGCATTGTCGTAAATGGCTGCCTTTTCTTTTTCGGTGCGCTTGCGGAAGTTATCATACTCCGCCATCACCCGCAGCAGTTGATCCTTTGCATCTGCCGCTGTCTGCTTGGCTGTTTCCAGCTCTGCATTCAGCTTTGCGATTTCTTCCGTATTGGATTCGGTTGCCTTGCTTGTTTCTGCCTGTGCAGCAGTTTCCGCAGCTTCTACGGGTTGCTCCACCTGCTTTTCTTTCTTAGACAAGTCATAACCTCCTTCAGTTTCATTCCATCTATTGTTTGTCATCCTTCAAATTCTATTCTAATCTTCTCTCATCAAATCTGTCAGCATCCGCCCCACCGAGTGGGAAAGATAGGAGAGATGTGCGATTAAGCTGCGATAATCCATTCGCATAGGCCCCAAGATGCCAATTGCACCTGCCGGTTCTCCGCCAATGTCATATCGAGCAATGAGAATGCTGGTATCCTGCAGCTCCGGACGGCGACTCTCTGCGCCAATCAACACCCGAACCGGACTTCCGTCCGTGTTAGTATCGGACTCTTCAAAGAGCAGTCGGCATAATTCCTGCCGATTCTCCAGAAAGTCCATGATGCGCCTGGCGCTGCCGGAATCAAACTCCGGATAGAACAGCAGATTCATCTGACCGTTCAAGCGAATATCCGCTTCCAAAGAGTCCAGCGCCAATTCCAAAATCGCCATCAAAGCGGAGGACATCAGAATTGCCAACTCTCCCAAAGAAGCTGCCATACCTTGCACAAAGGCGGGAGTCACACTGCGGAGCAAACGACCTGCTAACCGCTGATTGAGAACACGGAAAAATACCCGCATCATTTCCGGTGTTAAATCAAAATCGCATCGAAATACACGATTTTTCATAATGCCGGAGGACATCATCAGGATTGCCATTGCGGTACGCCGTCCCGTTTGCACAAACTGTACGCCACGAATATACGCCGTCTGTCCGGATGGTGTTGTGGACACCGATGCAAACCGTGTAATATTCGCCAAAATCTGAGAAACATTGTCCAGCAGCTTTTCCGGTTCGTAAGCATCTAACAGAAGCATACGATCCAGCTGCATTTGCTCCTCAGGGCTAAGACTCACACTGCCCATCAAGCGATCCACATACATCCGATACCCTCGTTGGGAAGGAACCCGTCCTGCCGAGGTGTGGGGCTGTTCTAACAACCCTACCTCCGAAAGAACAGCCATTTCATTGCGAATGGTCGCTGAGGAAACCCCCAACCGTTCCGCTAAGGACTTGGAACCCACCGGCTCTCCCAGATGGATGTAAGACTCCACCGTCGCCGCGAGTACCTGCAGCTTTCGTGGGGTCAAATGATACGCTGCACAGCGATCCATTTCCTCACCTCCACTGCTGTTGTTTTTGATTTTAGCACTCTATCATGTCGAGTGCTAATCTCTATTTATAATTTACCACTATTTGCAGAAAAAGTCAATTCTTTAATTGTAAAAGAATTGTGAAGATGAACGTTTGACAAAAAAATCGCCCTTACCAAGCAAAGCGCTTGATAAGAGCGATGTTCATTCTTTATTTATGTAGCGAATGGAAAATGCAGCACAACATTAGTTGTTGATGAGCTTCTCCTCGTCGTTCCAGCTGTACAGCTTACGGATCTCCTCGCCAACCTTCTCAGCAGGATGCTCAGCAGCCAGCTTGCGCATCGCCTTGAAGTGTACCTGACCGCCTGCATCGGACATATCCAGCAGGAATTCTTTTGCGAAGGAACCATCCTGAATGTCAGCCAGAACCTTCTTCATTGCCTTCTTGCTCTCCTCGGTGATTACCTTAGGACCGGTGATGTAGTCGCCGTACTCAGCGGTGTTGGAGATGGAGTAACGCATACCTGCAAAGCCGGATTCGTAGATCAGGTCAACGATCAGCTTCATCTCATGGATGCACTCGAAGTATGCGTTTCTTGGGTCGTAGCCAGCCTCAGTCAGAGTCTCGAAACCAGCCTGCATCAGAGCGCATACGCCGCCGCACAGAACTGCCTGCTCACCGAACAGGTCTGTCTCTGTCTCGGTGCGGAATGTGGTTTCCAGAACGCCTGCTCTTGCGCCGCCGATACCTGCTGCATATGCCAGAGCCATGTCCAAAGCTTTACCGGTAGCATCCTGCTCTACTGCTACGAGGCAAGGTACACCCTTACCAACCTGATACTCGGAACGAACGGTGTGACCAGGACCCTTTGGAGCGATCATGGTAACGTCAACGTTCTTTGGAGCCTTAATGCAGCCATAGTGTACGTTGAAACCGTGTGCAAACATCAGCATGTTGCCCTCTTCCAGGTTTGGCTCGATGTCATTCTTGTACAGCTTAGCCTGCTTCTCATCGTTGATGAGGATCATGATGATGTCAGCCTTCTTAGCAGCCTCAGCAGCGGTGAATACCTCAAAGCCCTGCTCAACAGCACGGTCCCAAGACTTGGAGCCCTCGTACAGACCGATGATTACGTTGCAGCCGGAATCCTTCAGGTTCAGCGCGTGTGCGTGACCCTGAGAGCCGTAACCGATGATTGCAACAGTTTTGTCCTTGATCAAGTTCAGATCGCAGTCTGCTTGATAAAAAATCTTTGACATGGATAATTTCCTCCTAATTTTTCAGATATCATTTTTATTATACCGCTTTACAGCGCTAAATGCAATTCCTTCTTGTTAGAATCTTACAGAATTCATAGAAATTTTGCAAAATCCTACTTCTTTGATCGAATTGTTCCCCGCTCCATGGCAATGGTGCCGGTGCAAACGCTTTCTTTAATGCCGTACGGGCGCAACAGATTGGTCAATGCTTCAATCCGCTCACTTTCGGCAGCAATTTGCAGGGTGATGGAGTTGGTGGCAACATCCACAACCTTTGCCCGCATAGTTCCGGCAATCTGCATGATTTCGGTGCGCTGCTTGTTGTTGCAGTTTACCTTAATCAACGCCAGCTCGCAAGCCAAAAAGTTGCCGTGCTCGGTCAAGTTCCGAACCTTGATAACCTGAATCACCTTGTTCAGCTGCTTCTCTACCTGCTCAACAATATGCTCATCGCCGTCTACCACAATGGTAATGCAGGAAATGGAAGGATCCTCTGTTTCTCCCACGGCAAGGCTATCAATGTTAAAGCCACGGCGGGAGAACAAGCCGGAAACCTTGGAGAGAACGCCCGGTTGGTTTTCAACAGAAACAGAAAGTGTATATTTCATTGTTAGCGTCCTCCTTTTTATAGTGTTGGGGTATTGGGGTCAACGTTGCATACGAGAACATAAGAGCCGTCGTATTCCAACATTTCTTTTGCAAGTTTTCTTGCTTCTTCGTTGTTCTTTGCACGAGCCGCTTTGATGCCATAGGCTTCTACCAGCTTGACAAAGTCCGGGTCACCGCTCAAGTCGGTGGCAATGTACCGGCTGCCGTACAGACGGTCTTGGAACTCCTTTACCATGCCCAGCTTACCGTTTTCCATAATAATCAGCTTGACCATAACATCATGCTGACAAGCGGTTCCCAGTTCGCACATTTGCATTTGGAAGGAACCGTCACCGCACACCGCCACAACCTGACGATGAGGCTTTGCCAGCTTTGCGCCGATTGCCGCCGGCAGGGAATAACCCATAACGCCCATACCGCCGGAAGTGAGGAAGCGACCTTCCTTTACATTGAAGTTTCTTGCTGCCCAAATTTGGTTCTGTCCAACGTCGGCAGTGAGAATCGCTTCTTCCTCCATCATTTCGGACAAATCCCGCATAAAGGAACGAGGCTCTACATAATCCTCACGAGGCACACCGGAGGATACATAGGACTTCTTCCACTCGCTGACGGTAACACGCCATGGGTCGCAGTCTACTCGCTCACACTTTTCACCGAATTCCTTCAGAACGCCTTGAATATCACCTACAATCGGAACGTCAACCTGCATATTCTTGCCGATTTCCGCCGGGTCAATATCAATGTGAATGATGGTAGCGTGTGCTTCCAAAATATCCGGCGCAGACACCGCACGGTCACCAACTCTTGCGCCGCACAGAACGATGACATCCGCATTGTTCATCGCTCTGTTGGCGTAAGGCTTGCCGTGAGAGCCAATCATGCCCAAGTAAATATCACTGTCCATCGGCACAACGCCAATACCCATCATGGTAGATACCATCGGGATACCACTCTTGGTCGCAAAGTGAATCATTTCTTCTCTGGCGCCTGCCAGAACTACGCCGCCGCCACAGCAGATCAGTGGACGCTCCGCCTTGGAGAGCACCTCCAAAGCCTTCTTAATTTGCAGCTCGTGTCCCTTGGTGCGAGGCTTGTACCCAATAATGGCAGCCTCTTCCGGATAGTCGAAGGATTCGATTTCCTTTTGCTGTACGTCCAGCGGCACGTCAATGAGAACCGGACCCGGACGACCGGTGGTGGCAATATGGAATGCCTCCTTGAACACGCGAGGCAGATCCTCCGTATTTTTTACCAAGTAGCTGTGCTTTGTAAAGGATTCGCAAGCGCCGGTAATGTCGGCTTCTTGGAATACATCTCTGCCCAACTGCTCGGAGTTTACCTGACCGGTAATAGCAATCAGGGGAATGGAATCCATGTAAGCCGCTGCCAAACCGGTAATCAGGTTGGTTGCACCCGGTCCCGAGGTGACAATGCACACACCCGGCTTTCCGCTGGTTCTGGCATAGCCGCTGGCAGCATGAGCCGCATTTTGCTCACTGCGCACCAGAATATGCCGAATCTCCGTTTTGTTGATTTCGTCATAAAAAGGACAGATGGCTGCGCCCGGATATCCAAACGCCATGGTTACGCCCTCATTTTGAAGACATTTTACCATAATTTCTGCTCCACTAATCATTGTGACACTCCTCCTTTCGGAAAGACAACTTTCGCTGTATCTTTCCTGTAATTTCCCTTTAAGAATTAAAATCTACCTTTCCTATTAAAGAAGATAATTACTTTTTATTATAATCCCTATGAGAAACCTCGTCAACTATTTTCTGTGTCTTTTCTGTGAATCTTTTAACAGACGAAAAAGAGGGTTTCCCCTCTCTGTTTTTATTCAACCGGTTTTGTAATCACTTCATTGCTTACAGTTGTCCGGATATTCTCCGGATTCAGATTGAGATTCGGAACACTGAAAAATCCAACTATAGCCACCACAATTAAAAATATGATAACAATCATCGCCGCCAATGCAATTCCAATGATTTTCCAAATCCGGCGGGACCGACGATTTTTCACCGCAAGCTGCTCATTGATTCTGGATAACTGCTCGGCAATGTCATTTGTGGCGGGTTCCGATTCCAGTTTCTCTCCCAACAATTCGCTAACCGATACCTCTAATATTTCTGCCAGACGAATCAGCATCTCTGCATCGGGGATAGACAATCCTTTCTCCCATTTGGAAATAGTCTGCCTGACAACGTGCAGTCGGGCTGCTAATTCTTCTTGCGAGAATCCTTTTTGTTTTCTGAGCATTTTTAGATTTTCACCAAACACGATTTATCACACTCCTTCGCTTTGATACATCAAGGGTAGCACGGAAGCCACCATACCACAAGCAACGGAGAATAACATTTCGGCAACTGCCGGTAAACCACGCAAAATCCCCGTACAAAACAGAACCCCCACGCCAAAACGTGGGGGATTCTCTACTTTCAGCTATTTTCAAGCGGTGGTGTAAATGCGAACCTCCGGGTCGGCGCTCCAGAGCGGCTGCAAGCCTACGAATACGTCCTTTTGGAACAGCTCACTTTGGAGATATGCTTCGGCGTGGGCTGCGCTGTCAAAGCCGTGGAGTACCTGCACATCCTCTTCTCGAATCAGCAACTCTTTGGTCAGTGCGCCGTCAATCTGCTCCAAAAAAGGGCCTCTGTAATCGGTGTATACCTTTGCGGCAGCAGGGCGATTTTCCGGATTAATTTTCATGGTGATTTCCAAATAAGCGGCTACTTTCATGGTTCAATTCCTCCTAAAATGTAAGTGGTGTTGGTGTTTACCGGTGTTGGTTTTTCATGATGTCACCGAGTACGTTCGGTGTGATTTCATCATAAGCCCTTTACACGGAGAAAACCAGTGGTCTGCAAATTTATGAGCTACTCATAAATTTCATAGTAACTTGTCATTTTTTATCTGCACGATTATAATGGAACCACGATAAGGAGGGATTCTCATGACGCTTGCCATATTTGGAACTATGCTGTCTTACATGACAGTCAGTTCCTTCACCCCTGGGCCGGGTAATTTATTGGCGCTGAATAACACCACCCAGTACGGGTTTTCCAAAAGTAAAAAATTATTACTGGGCATTTGCTGCGGCTATTGCTGTGTGCAAATCCTCTGCACCGTTGCGGTATATTGTTTAAACAGCTATATCTCCCCTGTGCTGTCTGTCCTAAAATATATTGGTGCGGCATACGTTTGTTGGATGGCAATTCGCATGATGCTCAGCAAGCCCGCTACAGAAGAAACGACAAAAACACCCACGTTCCTGGCCGGATTTTTCTTGCAGCTTGTGAACGTTAAGATTTATTTCTATATTATCTCTCTATTGACCACCTACCTCATTCCCAATATTGCTTCTCTGCCCCTGCTGTTTTTGGCAGGCGCAGGAGTAGTTGCCGTGGGCTGCTCCGCTACCTTTCTATGGGCATTTTGTGGCACAAAGCTGCAAACCTTTTATCGGCGGTATTTTCGGTGGATCAATTTGGTTTTAGGCGCATTCTTGCTGTACTGCGCTTGGAGTATCATAAGGAGTTAAGCAATGTATGAACCAAAATTAGAAAAGGATATTCGTTGTCCGCTGGAATACGGCTTATCGGTTTTCGGCGGAAAATGGAAGCCCCGCATTATTTGTGTACTGGCAGAAAAAGAATGTTTGCGATACGGCGAATTGCGGCGGGAAATGGCAAACATTACCGATGCGGTTCTCGCCACCACCCTGAAAGAATTGCTGGCAGACCAAATGATTCAGCGGACACAATTTGATGAAATTCCTCCTCGGGTAGAATACCGACTCACAGAAAAAGGCAAGTCGGTGATTCCCATTTTGCAAAGCATCTGCCGTTGGTCCGGCGCATACCATCGGGAGGAACACCCCCACACATTAGCCCAATGTCAAAACTGCGATTATCGGGAGGGAACGAAATGACAATTACTTATACAGAAGAAAAACGATTTACCAAGGAACAGGTGCAAGACCTGTTTCTATCCGTGGGATGGATTTCCGGGCAATATCCGGAGCGACTGTTTCGATCTTTGATGCAATCCTCCACGGTCCTCACCGCTTGGGACGGCGACCGCTTGGTGGGTCTTGCCCGTGCTCTGGATGACGGAGACATGGTTGTTTTTTTCCACTATGTACTGGTACACCCCGACTACCAAGGAAAGGGCATCGCCGGCACCATGGTCACAAAGCTCAAAGAAAAATACAGTTCCTATATGTATCTTGGTATTATGCCGGAACAAAGCAAGAACGTTCCTTTTTATGAAAAGTATGGCTTCAAGGTACTGCCGGACGGAACACCCATGAAAATCATGCATCTCCCGGACCCAACAGACCCAACTTAATTTTATTTTGCAAAAAAAGAACCCCCATGTCTTAGCATGGAGGTTCTTTTTTTCGGAAATGTGTCTTATTTTGGACGAACGTGCAATCGTTCAATCAAGCCGTTTTCATCAACTCGGCGGATCGTAGCAATCGCCATAACGCAATAGCCACCAATGGTTGCAAAGAACTTTGCTTGGGTATCGCTGAGAATTTCTGCACCGTAAATATGGTATTGACGGAACACAAATTTATTCCGGAAAAACATATCAATGGCTTCTTTTCCGTAAACATGGTACTCGTGGGCTCTGCCGGTGCTGGTAGGGCAGTAGTCCCGAATGGTGCCTTCCGGCGCAAACAGCTCGGATAGTGCAGTGTGGTCACACTGCTCCAGTGCTCTGATATATTGTTCAATCAGTTTCATCGTTAGACCCTCCTACCTTAATATACTTTTTCGGAATTAAGCAACGCATCGGTACCGCCGTCTACAAAGAGAACAATACCGTTGATGCCTCTTGCCTGCTTGGACAGCAGAAATACCATGGCGTTGGCAATCTCCTCCGGCTCCATTAACGGGCTGTCCCCGTAGTGGGTCGGTACCGGCAAGGCGCTAACGGCATATTTTTCTGCATCACTCAGGCTGTCGGTCATGGCAGTGCGAACGTTACCCGGTGCCAACGCATTAACCCGAACACCGTTTGCTGCCCAAGATACGGAAATCCGGCGAACCCAACGAGTCAGCGCATACTTGGAAGCCACATACATATCTTGTCCCACCGTAGGAGAGGAGCTGTCATACCGAGAAACGATCTCTCGGATTTTCTCTTCATCGCCTACATTGTTCAGCAGGTCTACAATATCCATCCGGTTGGTACCACGGGAAATGGTGTTGGAAACCGTCACCACCAAGCTGCCTTTTTTCAGCTTTAACAGGTCATACACACCTCTTGCCAAACGAATGGTTCCGAAATAGTTCAGGGAAATGAGCAACGGATAGTTTCCGCCGCTGCCGGACACGCCTGCATTGCAAATTAAGCCGTCCAATCCCTCCGGTGCCATTTGGTGCAGTGCATCAATCGCTTGTTGTCTGCCCTCCGGTGTGGCAAGGTTCACACAAATGTCGCCATCCTTCAAGTCAATGTTAATCACCTGATGTCCCTGTTGCTTCAAAAGCTCCTTTGTTGCAGCGCCGATTCCGCTGGAACCGCCGGTAATTGCATATACTCCCATAACTCCTCCCTTTCTGTCATCCAACGGATGACCCTATCAAAAAGATGTTTCCTAATTCCATAAAGTTAGCCAATACTAATTTTAGTATATCACATTCGATTTTACCCTTACCGTGACCTTATCACATTCTTTTATGCAGAACTTTTTCGCTTCTGTTCCATCGGTGGTTTGCATTGACATCTTTTTGGGAGGGGTGTATATTGAAACAAACCGATTACGTTTGGAAAGAAGGAATCTTCATGGAATTACTGGATATGATGAAACATCGCCGCAGTGTGCGAACCTACAACGGGCAACCGGTCAGTGACAAGAATGTAGAACAAATCCTCTTGGCAGGGCTGTTCTCTGCCAGCGGACGGGCTCGCCGTCCTTGGGAGTTTATTGTGGTACGAGATAAAGACCTGCTGCAAAAGCTGTCTGTATGCCGAGAGCATGGGGCAGGAATGTTAGCCAATGCCGACTGCGCCATTGTGGTGTTGGGCGACCCGCAAAAGACAGATGTTTGGGCGGAAGATTGCTCCATCGCCATGGCAAATATGCACTTGATGGCAGACTACTTGGGCGTGGGAAGCTGTTGGATTCAAAACCGACTGCGCACCGCTCCCGACGGTCGTCCTGTCACGGCATACCTTCGGGAGTTACTCCGATTTCCGGAGCATTTGGAAGCAGAAGCCATTCTCTCTTTGGGTATGACCGACAACCATCCTGCCCCCCACACCGAGTCGGAGCTGCCCCTCTATCAAGTTCATCAAGATCACTTTGCTACGCCGTATCACATGGCGCAGCCGGACATGGAAAAAGCAGAGTATCTGCAAAACGCTCGGTTTCCACAGGGAGAATCCGGAAAAAGCGTGCTGTCCTTCATGCGGGATTCCCACGCTGCCGTTACCGGTTGGACGTTGGATTTGATGAACCCACAGCCGGATGACGTAATCTTGGACATCGGATGCGGCGGCGGACGGGCATTGAAGCGAGTATCTTCTTTGGTGCCAAACGGAACGCTCTACGGCGTGGATTATTCCGAAACAGCTGTAACCTCTACCAAAGAGGAAAACCCTGAGGATGTTGCTTCCGGAAAACTGACCGTCGTGCAAGGCAGCGTTTCTGCACTGCCGTTCCCAGACAATACCTTCGACAAAATCTTTTCTATTGAAAGCTACTACTTCTGGCCGGATTTGGAAAATGACCTGAAAGAAATTCGCCGCGTGTTAAAGCCGGGCGGCAAGGTGTTCATCACAGCAGACATTCACAAACGGGAAAATCTTCCGGAGCAAGTGCTGTATCACATTCGCACGCTGAACATGACCAACCTAAGCTTTGAAGAATTTGATGCGGTCATGCAAAAAGCCGGCTTCACCTCCGTAAAGATTTGCGGCAAAGAGCATCAGGACTGGATGTGCGCCACCGGAGAAAAAGCAGCCGACTAAGATTCGACACAATTCTTTTTGGTAGCGTCCCATCTTTTTTCCGTATTTACTATAGAAAAAAGATTACATTCCATGAAACCGCCTCTTTTTTGCCGAAAAATTCCCACGGATTCGGGAATTTTTTTCAAAAAGATTGCTTATTTTTCTTTTTTAGAAATAAGAACAGGAAATTATCAGCTATAATAAAGACGTTTTTCACATCAACTTCACAATGGCAGTGCATAATAGAGTCACAGTCAAGCGACAAACGCAAAAGGAGTTGAACGAAATGAATCAAACAAATCATGAAAACGATGCGCAATGGAGTGCTCCGGACGTGCAATGGCAAGGAGATACTTACAGCTCCGGTCCTCGCTCCGGAAAAACACCGAAGCCTCCAAAGAAGCAACGGGATCCCCATCTGCGCACCACCGTCATCGCTTGTGCTTGCGCTTGTCTGGTAGCGTCCGCCGCTTCTGTGGGCGGATTTGCCGCACTGGTAGGCACCGGCGTAATTCCGATGGGAAGTGCTTCTTCCCAGTCGCAAACAACCCAAACCGGCACCTCCTCTTCTCAGGAGATTACCGCCACCACCAATGCCAACCACACTTCCTCCACAGAGGAAACGGACGGCACCTTACAGGCGGCAGCCGCTAAGGCACTGAAATCGGTGGTGTTGATTCAATCTTACACCAAGTCCGGCGGTACTTCTTACGGTGCCTACTACGGATTCAATTTCGGAAACAGTGAAGAACAAACCGAGCAACTCTCCGGCGAGGGTTCCGGTGTCATTGCCACCTCTGACGGATACATCATCACAAACCATCATGTGGTAGATGGTGCTTCTTCCGTAAAGATCACCTTGCCAAATGGCGATATTTACGATGCAAAAGTTGTGGGTAGCGACAGCGCCACCGACTTGGCATTGCTGAAAATCGAAGCCACCGGCTTGGATGCTGCGGAGTTTGGCAGCTCCACCGATTTGGAAATCGGTGATCGTGTGCTGGCGGTTGGCAACCCGGGCGGTTCGGAGTTTATGTCCAGTGTTACCTTTGGATATGTTTCCGCAACCAATCGTACCATCACCACACAAACCGAATATCAGATGACCTGTATTCAAACTGACGCTGCTATCAACCCCGGTAACTCCGGCGGCGCATTGGTGAACAGCGAGGGACAGGTTGTGGGTATTAACTCCAGTAAAATCGTAGATACCAGCTATGAAGGCTTGGGCTTTGCGATTCCGATTGATACGGCATTGCCGATTATCAACGACCTGAGAGAAAACGGTTATGTGAAAAACCGTGCCGTTCTCGGCGTAACCGGTCAGTTCATCGACAGTATGAGCGCCCAATATTACGGAATGTCTAAGGGCTTCTATGTTTCGAAGGTAAGCAATGATTCCGCAAAGAAAGCCGGTTTGACACGAGGCGACATTATCACAAAGGTAGACGGTACAGAATTGACCTCTGCCAACTCTTTAACCTCTTTGCTGCTACAAAAATCAGCCGGTGATACGGTTACTCTGACGGTTGACCGAGATGGCAAAGAAATTACCATAAAGGATGTTTCGCTGCAAGCGTACTCCGAGGACTAATTTTATTTAGCGTACGACGACTTTTTCATATATCTTCTTTCCCGAAGGGGGCAGGTTTCATCACCTGTCCTCTTCACTTTTTATGCTCTAATTTCAATTTTAACGAAAACGGAAACTTCCTCCACTATAAATGTAAAATTTTCTTGAATTTTCTGATTCCATTTGTTATAATAATAAATATATAACTTTGCGGAGGTGGTTTCCTTGCTGTTCAAGGTGCATTCCTTTACGGATTTTATCTGGATGCTGTTCTGGAACGCCCTGGCCATTGCACTGCTGCACATCGTAGTACTGTATTTTTGCGTTAAGCTGTCTCCAAAATCTCTCGATTTCAACCGGCCTCGGTTCGCCCCCAAAAAATGGGAGCATGACGGAAGATTTTATCGAGATAAGCTGAAGATCAACATTTGGAAGGATTATATGCCCCAATATGTGGGAAAGGACGGATTTTCCAAAGAAAAGCTGGAAAAAGACGTAACAATCCCGTATTTGGAAGAATTTTTAGCGGAAACTTGCCGTGGAGAATGGTATCACTCTGCCTGTTTAACCGGTATCTTGTTCCTGCTGCTGGTGAATCCGGCTTTGTACGGCATTGTATTTTCTTCCCTGATGTTTGTGGGACACAGTGCTTGCATTGTGATCCAACGGTACAACCGATTCCGTTTGTTGATCCTGCGCAAAAAGTTGATTCGAGATGCCAAGCGGCAATCTAAAGCAGAGATTTCCGTTGCAGTCCCGATTACAAGCGAACCAATCGAAGAAGCATCCTGAGAAAAAGCGATCTGTCCCACTGCCGGGCAGATCGCTTTTCTTTTTCTGCAAAATTCCTTGTTCCTTTATAACGCAAATTCAACTGCTGACCCCAGACAATCGCCTGCTGCAAAATGGCAAACGAATTTCCACCGATGGCAAAACCGGACTTCCAAACCGAAAAAAGGGCAGCTATATCTCAAACCGAGAGCAAGACATTGAAAATCCGGAGGATTATGGCATACATCATCTCGGTCCGATACATCTGCCTTTTCTCCATTACCGGCACAACTTTTTCCGTTTAAACCCACAAAGGGAATCAGGATTCTTTGGGTGCAGGATTCTCCCCCATAACTTTTTCAATCACTGCAAGCAGTTTTTGTTCATCAATGGGCTTTGCAAGATGGTCGTTCATTCCGGCATCCAAGCTGCGCTGAATGTCATCTGCAAACGCATTGGCGGACATAGCTACAATCGGAACCTGCTTTGCATCCGGCCGCTCCATCTTCCGAATTGCAGTGGCAGCTTCTGTTCCGGTCACCTCCGGCATCATGACATCCATTAAAATCAAGTCATAATATCCCGGTTCCTTCGACGCAAATGCCTCCACCGCTTCTTTTCCGTTCCATGCTTTGTCCACAGAAACGCCATGCTCCTGCAATAGGAACTCTGCAATTTCCATATTCAACTCATTATCTTCCGCCAACAGAATATGGATACCCTCCAAGGAGATCAGCGCTTTCTGCTTGGCATCTCGATTTTCAAAATTATGGTCAATGCGGAACGGCAAGGTCACCTTGAATGTGGTTCCCACATTTTTCTGACTGGTAAAGGTAATGGTGCCACCCATGGCGTCCACTAACTTTTTCACAATGGAAAGTCCCAAGCCACAGCCCTGATATTTGGTTCGTGCATCCAAGGTTTCTTGGGTAAAGGGCTCAAACAAATGCTTTTGAAACTCTTCACTCATACCGATGCCGTTATCTTCACAGATAAACTCATACAACGCCATATCTTGGTTTTTTGTCACCAAATAGCTTTTCACCCGAACATAACCGCCCTCTCGCCCATACTTTATGGCGTTACTGGTTAAATTCATCAAAATTTGGCGCAAGTGCAACGGGCTGCCGATTAAATGGGTAGCGGTGCTTTCTTCATACCGGCACTCCGCCTCATAAGTAATGCCCATTTCCAAAGCCTTAGGCTCCAC
>CAKSOB010000027.1 GCA_934476545.1 uncultured Eubacteriales bacterium
GTCTGCATCATCACAGTCATAAGGTCCTTTTTAATGTGGAACGGCTTCATGATTTTAAAGGGCTGCGTATAAAACTTATCGCTGAGGATTGTCTTGCCATCTTTGTAGCTGGCAACAGCGTTCAGCTCACAAGTTCTGTAGTATCTGTTAGGTGAAGTCTCCATATTTGTTAGCTCCTTATTTTACTTCCTCGAAGAGCACGTCACTCTTGATCCACTCGATCACCTTGTCAACGCCTTCTCTGCCTCTTACGTTTGTGAAGAGGAATGGCTTGTCGCCACGCATTTTCTTGGAGTCACGCTCCATAACTTCGAGGCTAGAGCCAACATACTGTGCGATGTCGATCTTGTTGATAACCAGCAGGTCGGAACGTGTGATGCCAGGGCCACCCTTTCTCGGGATCTTATCACCTTCGGCAACGTCGATAACGAAGATTGTTGCATCAACCAACTCCGGGCTGAAGGTAGCAGACAAGTTATCTCCGCCGGACTCAATGAACATCAGCTCAATATCCGGGAACTTTGCGATCAACTCGTCAACAGCCTCCAGGTTCATGGAAGCATCTTCACGGATAGCGGTATGCGGGCAACCACCGGTCTCAACACCCATGATGCGCTCTCTTGGCAGAACGGAGTTCTTGGACAGGAACTCTGCGTCTTCCTGAGTATAGATATCATTGGTGATAACACCAATGCTGTAATCCTTTGCCATCTCACGAGTGAGTGCTTCGATGAGAGCGGTTTTACCGGAACCAACCGGACCCGCTACGCCAATTTTTTTATAAGCCATGTTATTTTACCTCCAAAACAAATCTTAGGACATATACAGTCTGGAATACAACACTTCATGCTGCATACAACGCACGTCAAAGCCAGGGTTAGAGAGGCAAAGCTGCTTCTCTGTCAGTGTCTCGAGCTTGTCCAGTGCCTTTGTGAAAATCGGATGGCACTGCTTGAGAATTTGCTGGCCCTGCGTTTGGCTCAGAGGAATCGTCTTAACACAGCTTACTAACTTACCGGCCGTGTTTGTATAAAGGTAGGATTCCATTGCGCGTCTTTGTTCAATGCCTACTGCTGCACAGAATACACCGTAAGCAGTGGCATGAGTTGGCTGAGAATTTTCCACCGCTGCCACATACTTGGTGAAGATATCAGAAACATAGTCGCAGTCCATGCTGACAACTGTTTTGATAAATCTGGAACCAAGCTTCTGCGCTGCAGAGCGGATTTCCACAGGTGATTTGCTAGCTTCCACGATCTCCTCTAACTCTAGGATCTTATCCAATTTGCCTTCCAGCGCATACTCATAAGCCAAGCGAGCTGGGAGCAATTCAGAGTAAAGGAAGCTGTTCATAATGCTGCTTTCCATAAACGCGAGAGCAGACTCAGGATCGTTCACTATATTCTTTTGAATATAAGTTTCGAGGCCATATGAGTGAGAGTAACCTCCAATTGGAAACTGAGCATCATTGACCTGCAACAGAATAAAAAGTTGATTTTCGTTCATGTTTTCTCTCCGCTGTTAGATTAGCGACAAATAAATACCGCCATCATTTTGTCGCTGAAAAATGATGGCGGTTTTTGGATTATTAGTGCGTATGTGCGTTAATAGAGGACGATATACTCTTCTTGAAGTTCAGCTTCACTGACTTCAGTTCAACTTTAACGCCTAACTTTTCCATCAGCGCTTTCATAGGCTTATTGATGTGCTGTTCCATTTGAGGAACAACGAACTGAAAGTCGCTGTCACCCCAAAAGACAGTCGCATGCTTATTACCGATTTCATACGCTACCTTTGTTGCCATGTGAACATCATCCACATCAATTACAAAAGCGAGCGTTTCGGGAATATTTACAGCAATGGCAGTATTGCCGTCTACAACCAGAACATCGTCCTGGTTCAAGCCTTTGGTAAGTATTTCATTACCGAGCTGAACGCCTATATCGCGACCTGCATGAGATTTTTTCTTATGCAAACGCTTGAATGCCTCATGCCATTCAATGTCTACATAATCGACCTCAAGGCCAGCGAACTTCTCATCACTCAAGGTTCCGAGAATTTCTTCACATAATAACATTTTGAAAACTCCTAATGTATTGATAATGAAGGAAGAGAATTCTTCCCCTACTCATACTGCCACTAGTGGATCCATGACAAGCATAAGCCTGCCAGTTAAGATTCTCCTCGCAAAGCGAGTCGAATAACCCCCCATATCCGTTAGTTATAACGCATAACAACAGCTCATGAGACGCTGCTATTTACTTGAAATGAGGTAAATTCACAAAGTGTCCTAAGGTTAAAATTAGAACAGGTTGTAGATCTGAGTCAGTGGCAGAGCAGTTGCGATTTCGCAAGTTGCAACAACGCCATCAACCTTAACAACATATGTCTCAGGATCAACAGTGATCTCTGGAGTTGCATCGTTGAACTTCATGTCAGCCTTACCGATGTCACGGCAGCCCTTAACAGCCTCGAGTCTCTTCTGGAGACCGAGCTTCTCTTTGATACCGTCAACCAAGGAAGCCTTGGATACGAATGTGATGCAGGTATCATACTTAGCCTTGCCCAGAGCACCGAACATGTGCTTGTAGATCATTGGCTGTACAGTTGGGATAGAAGCGTTAGCATCACCCATGTTAGCAGCTGTGATCATACCGCCCTTGATAACCATGTTTGGCTTAATGCCGAAGAATGCTGGGTTCCACAGAACCAGGTCTGCAAACTTACCAACTTCAACGGAACCAACAATGTGGCCGATACCGCAAGCGATAGCTGGGTTGATTGTGTACTTAGAAACATATCTCTTTGCACGGAAGTTATCGTTGCCCTCAGCATCTTCTGGGAGCTTGCCGCGCTGCTCTTTCATCTTGTGAGCGCACTGCCATGTACGTGTGATAACCTCGGAAGGACGACCCATAGCCTGGGAGTCAGAAGACATGATGGAGAATACGCCCATGTCATGCAGAACGTCCTCAGCTGCGATTGTTTCTGGACGAATTCTGGAGTCTGCGAAAGCAACGTCTTCAGGAATTCTGTTATCCAAGTGGTGGCAAACCATCAGCATGTCAAGGTGCTCATCAATTGTGTTGATGGTGTATGGCATGGTTGGGTTTGTAGAAGCTGGCAGGATGTTCGGGAAACCAGCAATCTTGATGATGTCAGGTGCGTGACCGCCGCCTGCGCCTTCGGTGTGGAATGTGTGCATTACACGACCTGCGATAGCATCCAGAGTATCTTCAACACAGCCAGCCTCGTTCAGTGTGTCAGTGTGAACTGCAACCATAACATCATAGTCGTCAGCAACTGTCAGGCAGGAATCGATAGCTGCAGGTGTGGAACCCCAGTCTTCGTGAATCTTCATGCCGGCAGCACCTGCTACGATCTGCTCAGCCAGAGGGCCGTATGCAGAGCAGTTGCCCTTACCATACATGAGGATGTTCATTGGGAACTCTTCGGAAGCCTTCAGCATCTCAGAGATGTTCCATGGGCCAGGAGTACAGGTAGTAGCGTTTGTACCATCTGCAGGGCCTGTACCGCCACCAGCCATTGTGGTGATACCGGAGAACAGAGCTGTGTCAACCTGCTGTGGGCAGATCCAGTGAATGTGAGTATCGATACCACCAGCGGTAACGATCAGGCCTTCAGCTGCCAGAGCCTCTGTGGAAGCGCCAACAACCATGCCTGGGGTAACGCCATCCATGATGTCTGGGTTACCAGCCTTACCAATACCAGCGATCAAACCGTCACGGATACCGATATCTGCCTTGTAGATGCCTGTGTAGTCGAGGATCAGAGCGTTTGTGATAACGAGATCCAACTCACCGTTTGTGGACAGGTAGTTAACTGCCTGGCCCATACCGTCACGGAGGGTTTTACCGCCACCGAACTTGGACTCTTCGCCGTATGTTGTGTAATCCTTCTCAACTTCGATAATGAGGTTTGTGTCAGCCAGTCTAAC
Organism: uncultured Eubacteriales bacterium; assembly: GCA_934476545.1. Lineage (GTDB taxonomy): Bacteria > Bacillota > Clostridia > Oscillospirales > Acutalibacteraceae > UMGS1071. Next base: position 3,959 of record CAKSOB010000027.1, read on the forward strand.
CTTATCACCAACAGTTGGGCCGTACATCATGCTATATTGTGCTGCTGAAATTTTCATTTCTCATTTCCTCCTTAATCTTATTTAATGAAGCCCTTCAGGGTAGCAACCTGAACTGCAGTTGCTTTGTTAGCTTCACTTGTCTGGCAGTTGCTCAGGTTGTTCAGGCCGTAGGAGCGCTTTGCGCCGCCCAGCTCAACCAGAGTTACTGTCTTTGTTTCGCCTGGCTCAAAACGTACTGCGTTGCCGGATGGAACGTCCAGACGATAGCCGAAAGCTGCTGCTCTGTCAAAGGAGAGCATTTTATTTGTCTCAAAGAAGTGGAAATGAGAGCCAACCTGTACAGGTCTGTCACCAGCGTTGGTAACCTCGATCTGAATGGTCTTTTTACCTGCGTTCAACTCAATTTCTCTCTCTTGTGGAAAAACTTGTCCGATAAGCATTTGTGTATCCTCCTTGTTCGATTATTGGATTGGGTTATGAACTGTAACCAGTTTTGTACCGTCCGGGAAGTTGCACTCAACCTGAACCTCGTGGACCATGTCAGCTACGCCTTCCATAACGTCAGCCTTTGTCAGGTACTTTGTACCGTCTGTCATCAGCTGAGCAACAGTCTTACCAGCTCTAGCCTCTTCATGGAGTTCGGAGCAGATCAGGCCTACAGACTCAACATAGTTGAGCTTAATGCCCTTTGCCTTTCTCTCCTTAGCCAGATTGCCAATAGCGTGGAGTTGCAGTTTTTCGAGTTCTCTTGGTGTTAATTTCATTTCTGATAACCTCCTATTTCTGTCGAGAATTTTAAACGAAAACCGTTCCGATTTACTGCAATAAACCAAAAGCGATTTTTGTTTGCGAAATGTATAGAACTGATTAGAACTACAATTGCATTATACAATAGAAAGCCTGAATTGTCAATGAGATTCCAGTAAAAAAGATGAAAAAACGTGGTGTTTTTACGCATTTATTTTAGTGTGATAAAACACTAAAGTCAGGTTGCCCAATATAAAAAATGCCAGTTTGTGCATATGCCCCAATTGACACTTTTTTAATGACCGAAAATAAATTTTACCCTTAATTCCTATTGATTTTATAGTAATATGGAAAACGGGGTTCTTTCCTTTTCCTGTCGGAATCGGAAGCCCCCCGCCAACTGTCCATTATGCTTTATAAAACAATTTTTTCTCTATTTTATCCAATACCCCGGCAAATTTTTCTCGATTGACACTGCTTTCTAACAAAGATTCTCGCTCTAACCGAATCTGATTTGCTCCGCCGATTTCCAGTCTGGCTTCTTCCATTTTTGCTTTATACTTTAATTGAAAGACCGTTAACCGCTCGCTGTACTTCTCGTCTGTGCCGGGTTTGACCGACAATTTATAAAAATCCAACACCTCATCGCTGTCCCGCTCCGGGAAGTATTCGTGAGGTGCTGTGCTGTCAAACAAGCAGAAATTCAACTCCCGTACCGCCACCATGTCAATGCTGCCGGGGTCAAAGGCGCAGTGGTACACCTCCACATCAAAGCCGTTCACCACTGCCCGCTCTGCCACCTTCTTTAAAAAGGTAGACTTGCCCGTTCCCGGACGACCTTTAATGAAATACCGCTTGCCGATTCCCTCCGTTAAATTTGGAATATGGTCTTTGGCGCCATCCTCGGTTGCCGCCCCAAAAAAGCGATGCACCGCACTGCCTTTTCGATTCCTTGTATGTCCGCCCAACAGTTCCGCAATCACCTCTACGGTAAATTGATTGAGCGCAGCGTAATTGGTATTGTCAATATAAAGTTTTTCCCAGTCATCGTGAATTTCCTTTGCCTCTGCAAAATAACGATGGGCACGAATCAGATGATGCTTTGTTTGCGCTACCGCTTCATCATCCAATAATTTTTGCACAGAATATCCATAATCAATATAAGCAGGAATATTCAAAAATCCCGTTCGGAATTGGGGCAGAATGATTCCCTCCACCGTATTATCCAAACAGTTGTGAATCACCTCTGTGCGGTACTCCCCTTCCCTCGCCAAATACAAAATCCGGTCACAAACCTCTTTTAATAGGTTCGCCGGATAATCCTCCAGCTTTACCGTTAATTGCAGCGGACTGAAATTAGATTTGAAAAAGCTGAAAAATCCATCACAGCTATTGGTATTTACAAAATAATGCAGTTCGTTCAATGTTGTTCCCCCTTGCGTTTATTGTTCTATGTATATGCAACGGAAGAACGGTGAGAACCGCTCTGAGAAGAAAGGCTGTCTGAAATAAGAAAAAGCGCCCCAACAGGAACGCTTTCTCTCTGTTTCTATAGATAGGTTATCCCAAAAACGCCAAAACATTCAAGGAATCGGCATCCGGCTTCACCTTTTCGGCGGAATATACAATCATGCCGTTTTCGTCAATCACGCAGGTAGAGCGCACAACACCCATGGATACCTTGCCGCACATTTTCTTTTCGTGCCAAACATCATAAGCCTGAATGGCTTGCAGCTCCGGGTCAGACAACAACAGGAACGGCAGGTCATTCTTTGCTGCAAAGTTGGTATGGGCTTTTATGCTGTCTTTGCTGATGCCGATAACCACAACACCCTTCTCTCGGAACTGACCGAAGTTGTCCCGATAGGAACACGCTTGCTTGGTGCAGCCGGGAGTGCTGTCTTTCGGATAGAAATACAACACCACCTTCTTGCCTGCAAAATCCGACAATGAAACTTCGTTGCCGTCTTTATCCTTTAATGTAAAATCCGGTGCCTTTGTGCCAACTGGTAACATGGTTGTTCTCCCCCTTTTTTACAGACTCTTGAGCAAACCGCCCTTTTTTACAATTTCCTGAATGAACGGTGGGAATGGCTGACCCTGATAGGTCTTGCCGGTGGTAACATTGGTGATGATACCGGTATCGAAATCTACGTCTACCTCATCGCCGTCCTGAATATCCTTGGCTGCTTCGTCGCACTCCAGAATCGCAAGACCGATGTTAATGGAATTGCGATAGAAGATTCTTGCAAAGGTGCTTGCGATAACACAGGAAATACCGCTGGCTTTAATCGCAATCGGTGCGTGCTCTCTGGAAGAACCGCAGCCGAAGTTTTTGTTGGCAACGATGATGTCGCCTTCCTTTACTTTATTGACAAACTCCTTGTCAATGTCCTCCATGCAGTGGGCTGCCAGTTCCTTATGGGAAGCGGTGTTCAAATATCTTGCAGGGATGATAACGTCAGTATCTACGTTATCGCCGTATTTATGTACAATGCCATGTGCGTTCATGGTGGTACCTCTCTTTCTATACTATATCAGCGGCAAAGCTGCCTTCTTATTTTGTCGGATCGGTAATGTAACCGGTCAAAGCACTGGCGGCTGCCACTGCCGGACTGGCCAGATAAACCTCAGACTCAATGTGACCCATTCTGCCTACAAAGTTCCGGTTGGTGGTGGACACTGCCTTTTCGCCCTTGCCCAGAATACCCATGTGACCGCCCAAGCATGGACCGCAGGTTGGGGTGGAGAAAACAGCGCCGGCTTCGATGAAGATTTCTGCCCAGCCCTTGCGAACGGCTTCCAGATAGATTTTCTGAGTACCCGGAATGATGATGCAGCGCACATTCTTTGCAATCTTCTTGCCCTTGAGAATCTCGGCAGCTACTTCCAAGTCCTCGGAACGTCCGTTAGTGCAGGAACCAATGACTACTTGGTCAATCTTCACATCGGTTGGTCCGAACTCGTCTACGGTCTTGGTATTCTCCGGCAGGTGCGGGAACGCAACGGTTGGACGCAGAGTGGAAAGGTCGATTTCAATCACTTCATCGTACTCTGCATCTTCGTCTGCCTCATATACGGTAAACGGACGCTCGCAGCGACCCTCGCAGTAAGCCAGCGTTACAGCGTCTACCGGGAAGATACCGTTCTTTGCGCCGGCTTCAATTGCCATGTTAGCAATGCACAGACGGTCATCCATGGACAGGTTTGCCACGCCGTCACCGGTGAACTCCAGAGAGCGATACAGTGCGCCGTCAACACCAATGGTACCAATCAGGTGCAGGATCACATCCTTGCCGCTCACATACTTTTGCAGCTTATTCTTCAGTACCACTTTGATGGCAGACGGAACCTTGAACCATGCCTTACCGGTAATCATACCGCAAGCCATATCGGTAGAGCCAACACCTGTGGAGAATGCGCCCAGCGCGCCGTAAGTACAGGTGTGGGAGTCTGCGCCGATGATGCAGTCGCCCGGTCCTACAACGCCCTGCTCCGGCAGCAATGCGTGCTCAATGCCCATGTTGCCTACATCGTAGTAGTGCTTAATGTCATACTTGTCAGCAAAATTCCGCACCTGGCGACATTGCTCCGCTGCTTTAATATCCTTATTGGGGGTAAAGTGGTCCATTACCAGTGCAATGTTGTTCTTGCTGAACACAGAGGATGCACCTGCTTTTTCAAATTCGTTGATGGCTACCGGGCTGGTAATATCATTGCCCAGAACCAGATCCAGCTTTGCCTCAATCAGCTGACCTGCCACTACGTGGTCAAGGCCTGCGTGGGCTGCCAGAATCTTTTGTGTCATCGTCATTCCCATGTTGATTCCCTCCAAAAATAGCGCAGGAGTTTCCCTGCAAATTGCAATCATTTTATATTTTTCTATTATACGGGTTTTTTCCGCAAATTGCAAGTTTTTCCCATGCCGCTTCTTTTTGTAACTGTGATATAATCACTGACAGTTTTTTCAAAATTGCGGTACACTAAATGCAACACAGAAGGATATTCGCCGGCATCTCTGCTTGGGATTGCTGTAATAATAAGACTACGTGCTAAAAAATTTTCGATTTGAGGTGGCAATATATGAAATTTCAAAAGGTTGTTGTTGCAGGCGGCGGCGTACTGGGCAGTCAAATCGCCATGCAAACCGCATTCCACGGCTTTGACGTAACCATGTGGCTGCGGAGTGAGGATTCCGTCGGCAGAACCAAGCCGAAGATGGAGCGCCTCCACCAAATCTATCTGGATACATTGGAATCCCTGCGGGACAAGTGCGGCAGCGATTCCCCTATGTTCCCAAGAGGACTGGTATCCTCTTTAAAGGATTTGACACCGGAAAAGATTGACGAGCTGAAAGCACAGGCAACTCGCGCTTACGAGAATGTTCGTTACTGCACCGATTTGGAAGAAGCTGTAAGGGATGCAGACTTGGTCATTGAATCCGTTGCAGAAGTACCGGCTACCAAGGCGGCCTTCTATGGCAATCTGGCAAAGGTTCTGCCGGAAAAAACCATCATTGCAACCAACTCCTCTACCATGCTACCAAGCACCTTTGCAGAGATGACCGGTCGCCCTGACCGCTATCTGGCGCTCCACTTTGCCAACGAGGTTTGGAGAAACAACACTGCGGAAATCATGGGACACCCCGGCACTTCTCCGGAAGCCTATGAGGCTGTGGCAGAATTTGCAGAACAAATCTTCATGGTGCCGCTGCGCCTGAAAAAAGAGCAGCCGGGCTACATCCTCAACTCCTTGCTGGTGCCGTTCCTCAACGCTGCGCAGGCACTCTATGCCAAGGATGTTGCCGACCCGGAAACCATCGACAAAACATGGACACTGGCAACCGGCGCACCAATCGGACCATTCCGCATCTTGGATATTGTAGGTCTGAACACCGCATACAACATTGTTTGTATGTCCCCTGAAATCAAAGACCCGGATTCTCTCCCATCCAAGATTGCCGCAAAGCTGAAGGAATACATCGACGCAGGCAAGACCGGCATCAATGCAGGAGAGGGCTTCTACAACTATAAATAAATCCATAGAAACGGCGGGAAGTTCCCGTCGTTTTTGCTTTTTAAAAAAGCCCGTGGTATACTTAAGAAAAAAAGAAAGAGGTGTTCCCCATGAATGGTATCCGTCCTGCAAGCCCATCAGAATTTGAGGAGATTTATGCAATTTTAGAAACCAGCTTTCCGCCGGACGAGCGCAGAGCCAAGGAAGATCAACAAGCGTTACTGCAAGAGGAGCGCTACACCGTTTATGTGCTGCCGGACAAAGAAACCGTTGCAGGATTTCTCACCGTGTGGCAATTCTCCGACTTTGCCGTTGTAGAACACTTTGCTGTAAATCCCGCTTACCGAAACCAAGGGTTGGGCGGAAAAATGCTGGCTCAGCTTCGAGCCTTGCTTCCCTGCCGCATTATCTTGGAGGTAGAGCTGCCGGAAACCGACTTTGCTCGTCGCCGCATTGGGTTTTATCAGCGAAACGGCTACACTTTCAACGAGTACCCGTATTTGCAGCCGCCCTACTCCAAAGAAAAAAACGCACTGCCCCTACGCATTATGTCCACAGACGGGCTGCTGTCCGAACCGGATTTTCATAGAATTACCACGCTGATGAAGCAAGAGATTTACAAGGCAACCAAATAAAGACGCAAACACAAAAACCGTTCCCAACACAGGAACGGTTTTTTAATTACATTTCGATTTACTTTTTATCTTTGTACCCAATCATGCGAACGGCGTTGAGAATTGCCAACATGGATACACCAACATCAGCGAACACTGCCAGCCACAGAATGATACTGTCTGCCAAGTGGGTCACACTCAGAATTTGTACCGCTGTTTTTACACCAATGGCAAACACGATGTTCTGCATAACGATGGCTCGTGTTTTCTTGGAAATCCGCATCAACACACCCAGTTTTGAAGGTTCATCTGTCATGATAACCACGTCGGCAGCTTCAATGGCAGCGTCAGAACCTAAGCCGCCCATTGCCACACCGATATCGGCTCTTGCCAAAACCGGCGCGTCGTTAATGCCGTCACCCACAAATGCCAGCTTGCCCTTTGAAGATTTCTGTTCCATTAGCTTTTCTACTTCGGTTACTTTATCGCCAGGAAGCAGTTGGCTATGTACTTCATCTACGCCCAATACCTTTGCCACCTCTTGCGCAACCGTATTGTTGTCACCGGTGAGCATTACGGTCTTTTGTACGCCGGCAGATTTCAGCTCTGTCATGGCAGCCTTAGCGTCCGGCTTAATTTCGTCGGCAATGACAATATAACCGCCGTATTGTCCGTCCACCGCTACATGAACCACCGTGCCGGCACGGTCGCCGCTCTCATAAACAATATCGAATTTATCCATCAAACGATGGTTTCCTGCCAAAACGGTCTTGCCGTCTACCACAGCCTTTACGCCATGACCGGCAATTTCTTCAATAGCAGTAATGCGAGCCGCATCAATAGGCTTTTCATATGCCTTTAACAAGGACTGAGAAATCGGGTGGGTAGAACTGCTCTCCGCATGAGCAGTCAACTCCAACAGTTCCGCTTCCGTCATGCCGCAGGGATGAATCTCCGTTACATTAAAGGTACCCTTGGTGAGGGTTCCGGTCTTATCGAACACAACGACTTCTGTTTTAGCCAGTGCCTCTAAGTAGCTGCTGCCCTTTACCAATACACCCTGCTTGGACGCACTGCCAATACCGCCAAAGAAGCTAAGCGGTACGGAAATAACCAGCGCACAAGGGCAAGAAACAACCAAGAAGGACAGAGCGGTTCTAATCCACATCATCCACAGCTCGCCGTTGCCGATGCCGAAAATCAACGGTGGCAGAACTGCTACCAACACAGCGGCAATACAAACGATCGGTGTATAAACTCTTGCGAACTTTGTAATGAAGGATTCTGCCTTAGATTTTCTGCTCACAGCATTTTCTACCAAGTCCAAAATTTTGGATACGGTGGACTCTCCAAAAGCCTTCGTTACACGAGCCTCCAACAAACCGCTCTCATTGATGCAGCCGCTGAGAATCTCTTCGCCCTCTCGTACTTCTCTCGGTACAGATTCTCCGGTCAATGCCTTGGTATCCACCAAAGAACTACCGCTCAGAACAACACCGTCCAACGGAACTTTTTCACCGGGGCGAATTACAATGGTTTCTCCCACAGACACGCTGTTGGGGTCTACCTTTTCTACTGCGCCGTTCCGCTTTACGTTGGCATAGTCGGGACGAATATTCATCAATTCTGTAATGGATTCTCTGGAGCGATTCGTCGCAATATGTTCAAACAGTTCTCCGATTTGGAAGAACAGCATAACCGCTACGCCTTCCATACATTCGCCCAATACAAAAGCACCGACCGTAGCGATTGCCATCAGGAAGTTTTCGTCAAAAATTTGTCCGCTGCCAATATTTCGAATCGCATTCCACAGCACTTCGCCGCCAATTACAAAGTATGCCGGCAGGAACAGCAGCATCCGGAAGAAGGACTCCCAAGATACCCAAGGCATGTCACCGTGTAAGCCCCAACCCAAGGCGAGAGATGCGGCGATTGCGCCACCGAATAATGCCGCACCAATCCCCAATCGAATTAAATCTTTTTTCACTGCTACCCCCTCTTTCTTTGGATTATCGCTCCTTAATAACAACCTCTGGCTCCAGCTTGTGGATAATTTTGTTTGCTTCCTCTACTACGGAATCCATAATGGACTCGTCGCAATCAATGGTCAATTTCTTTGTCATAAAGGTTACGGTAGCCTCGTTTACCCCCTTAATCTTAGACAGCTTTCTCTCCAGCTTTGCAGCGCAGTTTGCACAATCCAAATTTTCCAGTGTGAAATTCTTTGTCATAATCAATCAACCTTTCTAAAATCAAATTATTTTCAACAGTTACTCTACAATATGTTCAATACCTTGCGCCAAAATGGTTGTCACATGGTTATCTGCTAAGGAATACAATACGGTTTTGCCTTCTCTGCGCCCCTTCACCAGCTTTGACTGCTTTAAGATGCGCAACTGATGGGAAATTGCCGATTGGGTCATGCCCAATAATTCTGCAATATCGCCCACACACAGTTCCGAGCGGGATAACGCATATAGGATTTTCACCCGGGTACTATCTCCGAACAGCTTAAAGAAGTCTGCCAAATCAAACAGCGTATCTTCGTCTATCATTTCATGGCGCACGATTTCTGCATCTTCTATATGATTTCTGCCGCAATCGCAAAGAGATTGTTTTTCGGAACGCTCCTGTGTCATGAATGTCACCTCCTGTTTTAACATATGAAAGACTGTTCATATGTTCATTATATTGTGCGAATAACAAAATGTCAATAGGCAATTGAAAAAAATCAGGCTGCTTTCTAACAAAAAGAATCCCATGCTTTTTGGAAAAAATGACAAAAGAAAAACCCGCTCTGCTCCCTGCGGAACAAAACGGGGTTTCGTATCTCTAATTCTTAATCAAAAGAACAGGAAATTATTTTGTAGATTCGTATACTGCAACAGCGCAAGCTACGGTAGCGCCAACCATCGGGTTGTTGCCCATGCCCATCAGACCCATCATTTCTACGTGAGCCGGAACAGAGGAAGACCCTGCAAACTGTGCGTCACCGTGCATACGACCCATAGAGTCGGTCAAGCCGTAAGAAGCAGGACCTGCTGCCATGTTGTCCGGGTGCAGGGTACGACCGGTACCGCCACCGGAAGCAACAGAGAAGTATTTCTTGTTGTTCTCGATTGCCCACTTCTTATAGGTACCGGCAACCAAGTGCTGGAATCTGGTCGGGTTGGTAGAGTTACCGGTAATGGAAACGTCTACGCCCTCATGCTTCATGATAGCTACGCCTTCCAGAACATCGTTTGCGCCATAGCACTTTACGTTTGCGCGCTCTCCGTCGGAGAACGCTCTCTCCTCAACTACCTTCAGTTCACCGGTAAAGAAATCATACTCGGTTGCTACATAAGTAAAGCCGTTGATTCTGGAGATAATGTAAGCTGCGTCTTTGCCCAAGCCGTTCAGAATTACACGGAGCGGATTTTTACGAGCCTTGTTTGCGGTTCTTGCAATACCGATTGCGCCTTCTGCCGCAGCAAAGGATTCGTGGCCTGCCAAGAATGCAAAGCACTCTGTTTCGTCACGGAGGAGCATTGCGCCCAAGTTACCGTGACCCTGACCTACGTTTCTCTGCTCTGCAACGGAACCCGGAATGCAGAATGCTTCCAGACCAATGCCGATTGCCTCTGCTGCTTCAGCAGCGGAAGACACGCCTTTTTTCAGCGCAACAGCACAGCCCAGGGTGTATGCCCAGCTTGCATTTTCAAATGCGATCGGCTGCACACCCTTTACGATTGCATCCGGATCAAAGCCCTTTTGAAGGCACAGCTCTCTTGCTTCCTCCAGACTTGCAATTCCGTATGCGGCAAGACATTTTTCAATCTTGCCCATTCTTCTTTCTTTGCCTTCGAACATTACGTCATTTGCCATCGTTTCTTTCCTCCTCTCTTATTCTTCTCTCGGGTCAATGTACTTTGCGGCGCCGTCATAGCGGCCGTACTGACCGAGGTTCTTTTCGTAGGCTTCGTTTGGAGATACGCCGCGACGGATATCCTCCAGCATTTTGCCCAGACGAACGAACTTGTAACCAATTACCTCGTCGTTCTCGTCCAAAGCCATAGAAACAACATAGCCTTCTGCCATTTCCATGTAACGAACGCCCTTTGCCTTTGTGCTATACATGGTACCAACCTGGCTGCGCAGACCCTTACCCAAGTCCTCCAGACCGGCGCCGATCGGCAAGCCGCCCTCAGAGAATGCGGTTTGGCTTCTGCCGTATACCAGCTGTTGGAACAGTTCTCTCATCGCAACGTTGATCGCGTCGCATACCAAGTCGGTGTTCAGGCATTCCAGCAGTGTTTTGCCCGGCAGAATCTCCGATGCCATTGCAGCGGAGTGAGTCATGCCGGAGCAGCCAATGGTTTCTACCAGTGCTTCCTCAACAATGCCGTCTTTTACATTCAGCGTCAACTTGCAAGCGCCCTGCTGTGGAGCGCACCAGCCGATACCGTGGGACAGACCGGAAATATCTTTAATTTCGTATGCCTTTACCCATCTGCCTTCTTCCGGAATGGGGGCTGGACCATTGTGCGGGCCTTTTGCCACTGTGCACATATTTTCCACTTCGTGGGAATAAATCATGATGGTTCTCCTTTCATTCATTCAAAAATATTCCGTATTGTAAGATAACACAATTAACATACAATGCTCTTTCATTATACCAAATTTTGTGCGTTCTAGCAAGTAGACAAACCACCCTTTTTCAGAAAAAGCGTCCTAAAAATATTCCGCTTGTTTACAAAAAATTCTTTCCTTTTTTTGTGCTATGTGCTATAATATTGGATGTATTTCTATTTACAGGGGAAGAAAAAGGGAAACCCCTCGAAAAAGTCCTTGTGAAAAATAATTTTAGACAAGAGAATCCATAGCATCTAGGGATGCTGTTAAACTACTATGAGGTGAACGAAATGAGCGTTTTAAATGTGCTTTTTGGCAATTACAGCAAACGAGAGCTCAAGCGCATTCAGCCGATTGTCACTAAAGTGCTGGCGTTGGAGGACGAGTTCAAGGCACTGTCTGACAGTGAGCTGCAGGCAATGACTCCAAAATTGAAGGAGCGTTTGGCAAAGGGAGAAACTTTGGACGACATTCTGCCCGAAGCATTTGCAACTTGCCGAGAAGCTTCCAGCCGTGTTCTTGGTATGCGGCACTTCCCTGTACAGATCATCGGCGGTATTGTCCTGCACCAAGGTCGAATTGCAGAAATGCGTACCGGTGAAGGTAAAACTCTGGTAGGTACCCTGCCGGCATACCTAAACGCCCTCAGCGGTAAGGGTGTTCACGTTGTTACC
>CAKSOB010000028.1 GCA_934476545.1 uncultured Eubacteriales bacterium
TGCCGTTGGCTTATCCGTAGGCTTTGTGGTATTTCCGTCGGTGCTGTTCTTGGCATACAGCAGCGCCTACAATATTCCGGACAATATGATGCCCTTCCACTGGGGATTGGCAGGCATTTGTACCGCAGTGGGCATTGTATGCATGGTAGGCGCAACACTCTTGGCCTGCTATAAGGAGCTACTCTCCAACCCTGCCACCCTAATGCGCCCCAAGGCTCCGCCTGCCGGCAAGAAAATTTTGTTGGAGCGATGGACGGGTCTGTGGAAAAAAATCCCCTTTGCCATGAAGCTGACGCTGCGAAACTTACTGCGATATAAAAAGCGGGCAGCCATGACCATCATCGGCATTGGCGGATGCACGGCACTGATGCTCACCGGATTTGGAATGCAGTATGGTATTTCTTCTATCGTGGATAAACAGTACGATACGGTTATGCTGTACGATGCGGTGGTATCCTTAAAAGAAGGGATCTCCGAAACAGAAAAGCAGGACACCTTCCAAGAGGTTCGACAGATCGACGGCGTAACCGAGCAAACCTTTGTAAAGATGGAGAACATCACCGTAGAAACCGGCAATCAAAAACCGGACACTGTATTACTGGTGATGAAGAATACCGACTCCATGGACAGTTACATTAACCTCCACACGAGAGCGCAAAAAACACCGATCCAACTGACGGAGGAGGGTGTGGTGCTGAGCGAAAAGCTGGCAAGAGTTTGCGACTTGAAGGTTGGCGATTCCATCACCCTTACCTTGAACCATAAAACCATTGAGGTTCCGGTGACAGCAATTTGCGAAAACTATGTGGCAAATTACGTCTTTATGACACCGAGTTTGTACGAAAAAACACTGGGCGATTTAAACTTTAACTGTATCTTGCTGAACACAAAGGGCGAGGAGTATCAGAACAGCATCTCCACCAAACTGACGGAAAATGAATCCATTATGGGTGCTTCCTTTAGCAAGGACAACGCCGATAATTTCCGAAATGTTGTTAAAAATCTAAACAGCGTGGTGGTGGTAATCATCATTTCCGCAGGCGCACTGGCATTCATCGTTCTCTATAATCTGGTGAACATCAACGTGGCAGAGCGTACCCGCGAACTGGCAACCCTGAAGGTGCTTGGCTACAACGACCACGAAACCTCCTCTTATATTTATCGGGAGAACATCATTTGTACGGTGCTTGGTATTTTACTGGGACTGTTCGGCGGCATTTTCTTGGAGCAGTTCGTCATCCGCACTGCCGAGGTAGACGCTGCCATGTTCGCCCCGGAAATCCCCTTCTACTCCTTCCTCTTTGCCGGTGTGCTGACGCTGCTCTTTACCCTTGTGGTAAATGTGGCGCTGCACTTTAAACTGAAAAAGTTGGATATGGTAGAAAGTTTGAAATCTATCGAATAAGCAACATAAAAACATGCTGTGCAAAATGGCAACACCACATAAGGATATTTTGGTTTCGTGCCTAAACGGTGCAACTCAGAAATGGGTTGCGCCGTTTTTCTGATTATACGATAAAACGAAATTGCTGAGAAATTTTCGCAATTCTTCCATCATAGCAAGAATTTCTCGCTCAGTGGGAATATCAATCATGCCAACAGCAGTGAAACTTTCACATAGCAATGACTGCTTGATTTATCGTTGTTATGAACTTCGATGCGTTCAGTAAAGGAATCCACAAGTGTTAGTGTAGGTTCTTTTATGTCTGTGATTTCACGCAGTGTTTCAACCAAAAGTCTTAAACCTGTAACTTTTTGGCTTGCTTCCTCTAAGGATTTTTCCTTGCTCAACTCCTTCTAAATAAATACTTTTGCTCACGCTCATAGGTTTGAAGCGCTTCAGAAATTGAAAGAGTGAAAAAAAGCTGCCGAGGAAGTTGATCTCCTCAGCAGCTTTTTTGGTCTATTGAAGGTTGGATTACAAAATAACTCTCCCTTTAGTCGATTGCCGTAATGGTTGGTGCGTTCCAAGTCTTGATCGCATCCATATCTGGAGTATAGATGCGCATGTACAGATGGAAGCCGCCATTGCTGACCGGAAGCCAGTTGGTCGTGTCTGCCGGCGCATCCTTCGACAGAAGCACATCAACAGAGCCATCGTCATTCTTCTTCAGCCCCGAACGGTCATTGATACAGTAGCGGTCGATTGGATTATCAATCAGGAAATCGTCGTCACCGTATGCGGTGATCGACCAAAAACCGCCGTCAAGAACCTGCGGATAGCTCTCAAAGTGGAGCTTATAGGACTTTTCTCCCGTCAGGGGATTCCCATCGGCATCCTTCTCTGTCTTAGGATACAGCGCAACCTCCACAGTATTTGCCCCAAGCCCGGCAATCGCTACCAACGCACGGTAGGCATACTCCGTACCAAAATCTCCGATTGGCGCGCCGAAATAGCTCCACTGCCCCAACTGGTTCGAAAACCTCATGCCCTCTGCTGCCAGCTTCGGCCAAAGACCCTGAAGCATTTCCTTCCAGCTTGCCTGAATATCTCCGGTCAGAACAGACGTGTCAAATTCCATACCGGGCCCTACACCGACTGCCGCAAGCTTTTCCAGCACTTCCGCATCAGCGACGGACGGTGGGTTGCTCTCCATCAGCGCATTTGCCTTGCTGAAGAACGTGGCTGGATCCAGAGAAAGAACCTGATTGATAGGGACATAGTTGTTTTCTTCCTGATAACTCCCCTCCGGAGGCTGATACGCTCCTCCGCTCAGATAGGCGGAAAGCGGCATAAGTTTCATTTCCGCCTGAATGGCATACACATTCGGAAGATCCGCCTCACCGGAAAGCACCGTTCTGGTAATGGACCACGCCATATCGGTAGGAACATCAATACGGGTCACATCCTCCGGCAGGTCGCCGTTCCAAGTTGAGCGTGTGATCGCATAGGCTCCGGCCCGATCAAGAACAGCAACCGTATTTGTCCATGCATCAAGCACCTGTACCTTGCAGAAGCGATCTGTTTCCGGGAGTACATAGACAATCGGCTCTTCGCTCAGGTCGTACCACACCTGTGAGTAGATGGTGTCCACATTAGGAGTTACCACATTTTTAAACTGCGCATTGGCCAGCGCTATGCCGTGCATGAACTGATTGACAGGCGCTTTGCCAGGCACAGCTTCCACCGTATTTGTTGCGGAGGTCTTCGTTGCGTCCATTAGCACCAGCGGGAATGCGTAAGTGTAGGCCTCCTCGATGGTTTCCCACACATCCACCTGTTGTTCAACGGACGAAGTTTCCTCCGGATCGGCGATCCCTGCACAACCGGACAACAGCATAACCATGCAGAGCAGCAGCATTACGATTTTCTTCATATTCTTCTCCTCCTTATTTGGAATAATTTGATCGGCAGTCAGTTTTTTGCCGTTTTTTTCCTTACGGCTCAATAATATTGAAATACAGGTCAAAGGCATTCATGCTGTCACAAAGCGTCTGGAATAACGCCGCATCGCCATTTTCAACTGTGATGAGCTTATCAATATTTTCCTGATTTCCGCTCGTTATAGCAAGGATTCCGATTCGTGGTGTGGAGATCGTCAGATCAGCCTCGTTCGAGAGCGCATCCTTATAGTACAGGAGTATCCCGTGGTGGATCTTTAACAGATAATCGTCACCATCCGTCAACTTGAGATTTATGGTGAAGGAACGATCCTGGAGCTTTTCCGTATCTAGGACAATGCCCATGTAATCCAGCATTGTTTGTGCGTCCATGCCCTGTGCGGTGGTGCCAACGCCGAGCTGAGCTGCCTTTGGGTACTGCTCGGTGCCGTTTCGCAGCTCAAAGGCTGCCGACAGGTAAGCGTTTCTCCATGCGCCGGACTCTGCCTGATACCCAAGCTGCTCCAAGGCATCTGCGCATAGGCAACGTGCTTCCCGATTTTCCGGATCAGCAAATACCAGCGTATTCGTAATCTGTGCGACCCACTGATACTCTCCCTTTTCATAATCAGCGCGCGCCATTTCAAGCACCTTATCAGTGTCACCAAGATACTTCACAAGCTTTTTTGCATATTCGCTTGGCTCCAACTCGTCCAGATGGATCGGGTTTGCATCATACCAGCCCATGTATTTCTGATAGACCGCTTTGACATTATGCTTCAGCGTACCGTAATACTGCCGGGTATACCAAATCTTTTCTAAGTCCTCCGGCAGTTGGATCATGGAGGCAATCTCCGTGGAGGTGTAACCCTCGTTGATGTACAGAAGAGTCTGATCGTGGATGAACTTATAGACGGCGGCCGTGTTGGTCAGGTATTCGCCGACGATCTCCTTGCCCCAATGCGGCCAATTGTGCGCCTGAAATACGACTTCGGCATCGGGGAACAGCGATTGTGACTCGGTGATGTAACGAGCCCAGCTGTTCGCATCTCGCACCTCTGCGCCACGCAGCGTATAGAGATTATGCATGGTTCCACTGCAGTTCTCAGCCATCCAAAGGGCTTTGCTGTCGGGAAAATAGGTGTTCATTTCGGCAGGAGATTCCGTTCCCGGCGTCTGTTGGAAGATAGCCCTCACGCCATCAATGGTCGTTTCAAAAATCGGTTCTGTGACCTCGTAGCTCGGCGCAATATAGCCAATACCGTTCTGCACTGAGGTCAATCCTATCCCCACCGAAAGACGTCCCTGCTCACCATAGGGAAGCATGGAGCCATACTGCAAGAATGCCCGTCGTTTCATTGCCGTGCCGACAAAGATATTTTCCTTCATCACCGCATCCGCATAGCCCTTTGGCACAATGATTGCGGTCTTTCCGGATGCAATCTGCTTGTCAAGCGGCAGACTTCGATTCGCAACATCCTCGGGCGCAATTAGTCCTTCGATACCGCCATAGTGATCCACATGCGCATGGCTGACTACAACAGCCACGATCCGCGCATCGCCCATCTTAGAGCGGAAGAGCTTCAGTGCTTCCCCTGCGGTGTATTTGCTGCTCCCGCAGTCCATGATAATCCATCCGTGATCGCTGCGAACGAAGGTAATATTGGAAAGATCATAGCCGCGCACCTGATAGATCCCATCAGTGACCTCAAAAAGACCATATATGTGATTTAGCTGTGCATTCCGCCAAAGGCTGGGATTTGCGGTATCAGGCGCATCTTTGTCGAGAAAAGCATATGCGTCTTGCGTCCACACGGCTTTTCCGTTCTCGTCGTGGAGATCCAGCGTGTCCGGCGCAGCGAGAAACCCCCGTTTTGCATTTTCAAGCTCCGCAGTATCCTCAAAGTCCAAAAGAGCGTATACCTGCTGGTTGGCATCAATTGTGTATTGGGTTGCCGGCTTAATCTCAGCATTTAACTCTGTGTTCGAGCCTGCGCTCACCGCAGCGTCGGTGCTTTTCTCCGGACTGCCGCAGGCCGTCAGCGCGGAAGCCATCATGACCGTTACAAGGAGCATACCGGCAATTCTCTTTTTCATTTTCATCCCTCCGTAATTCAAAATGGTTTTCCCGTTAGGAAACCCTACTGGAAGCAAAGGGACTTCGCTTCTATCCTTTTCTGCCTTTATATTGTGTAGTCTAGCACTACTTTGTTCAGATTACAATATACCTTGCGTGAATAGCACGCCACATTGTATGAATAGCACATTTTACTTGCTCTGTAGTAAAAATTATGGTATTCTACAAAAAAAGACAGATCGTGAGGGAACGCTATGAGGTTCAAGAGTATTTCCGTCATTTCCAAACGCAGGCACATCAGCCTGCCGGTGGAGGACATTCTCTATATTCAACTAGTGGGTCGTCAGTCAGTTATCCATGTTTCCAGCGGTAGAACCTACGAAACCTATACCACCATAGACGAGCTGGCGCAGATGCTCGGCAGCAGCTTTATCCGCGCCGACCGCGCAACGCTGGTGTCCGCCAAGGGTATCCATACCATCGGGAAAGAGATCGAACTCATCAACGGTGAAACGCTGAACTTCACCCATCGAAGAAGACGGGAGCTCAATGAGCAACTGCGCGCCGGACGGCGGCAGATTATTCAGGAACTGGCCGGGAGTGACGCCCCCACCACGCGAGAAGAATATCAGCGGCATTATGCCAGCTATGACAGCGCGCCCTTTGCGTTTACCGACATTGAAATGGTATTCAACGAGGAACGCGCCGCTGTGGACTGGATTTTCCGCTACGGCAACGAGGCGCTGGCGGTACTGGAAAAAACGCCATTGGAGCAACTAATTGACCACTCCTTCAGCAGTATTTTCCACAATATGGACGCCAAATGGCTGCGCTTCTACGAGCGTACAGCGCTGTTCGGTGAAACTTTGGAGATCGTGGATCACAGCCGGGAAATCGACACAAATCTGAAAATCATCTGCTTTCCCACCTTCAAGGGGCACTGTGGCTGTATCCTGTTCGATCGGGCGAAAATTCAGACGGTGCACAAGCATCCCGGGCCATAACGAGGACGATGACAGCAGAGCATCCACAAGCACTGTGACATTGTCTGGAAGGGCTTTCCGCAGAAACCGCAATCCCCTTCGTAAAATAAAAAAAACCCGGCAAAGCCGGGGATTTTTCATAGACGGGTATAAGCCTTTATTACAAACTACGCATCACGTTGCATTTGTACAATCTGACATCTGCGTAAAATTTCTACTTGCTATCCGTAAACGGATTTTTTAGAAATTTTCCTCGGTGCAAATACGATATGGTATTTGCATTTCCGTGTTGTATATGACAAACTGTTTTTGTCATTCAGTTCTAAGACCTCCTTTTGGTGTAAAATAAGTTTGCAGTTGCCGGACCGCAAAAACACTAAAAGGAATTTTTTCCACATCATCGACTTTCGCCTTCTTTTGAACCACTCGCCTAGCGAGTGGTTTTCTTTATACAAAAAGACTCTGACCTTTTACAGCCAAAGTCTTTTTCATCTCTTTGCAACGCCCTATAAAGTTGTACTCTTATCATTTTGAGTTACCGCCTTATGTGACATTAGCAAATTACACAGCCTGTTTTTTGTTTGGAAAATTACTGGCGGATATAAATGCCCTGCTCCTCCAGATAGTCCTCCATTGCCTCAAATTCTTCTTCCACTCGCTCCAGTGCTTCTTCCTCTGTTTCGGTGGTTGGCTTTTTTGGATCTCCCATTGTTACGCCGCCTTTCTACGTACAAATTTTACGCTTTCATTTTACAGCGAATCTTTGGAAATTGTCAATGTGTTTTTTGAAAAAAATTCTTACTGGGGATACAATTCTCCCGTGGTAGAATCCATTACAAATCCGTACACCTTTACGTCCTTTGGAATCAGCGGATGGCGGCGGAGCAGCTCTACGCTTTCCTGCACGCTTTTTTCTACGGTTTCAAAGCCATGCAGCCAAGTTTGGAAATCAATACCGCAGAAATCCATCATGGCAAGCTGCTTCTCCGAAACGCCACGCTCCTTCATAAGCCGAATCATTTCCTCTGGGTCCATGGACTGCACACCGCAATCTGTGTGACCGATCACAAGGATTTCCTCTACGCCCAATTCGTAAATAGCAACCAGCAAACTACGAACCGCGCTACCGAAGGGGTGGTTAATTTCACCGCCGGCATTCTTAATAATTTTCACATCGCCATTTTTAATGCCAAGGGCTGCCGGCAGCAACTCGGTGAGCCGAGTGTCCATGCAGGACACGATTGCAATTTTCTTATCCGGGTACTTACTGGTTTCGTACTGCTTATAGTCGCCTCTTGCAACAAATTCTTTGTTATACTTCAAAATTTCTTCTACCATGGGAATCTCCTCCTTGTATTCGTTCAGTGTCTTTGCTTTTTATTTTTACTTAAAATACATATAGAGTTGACAACGAATCATGCCGTTATACAGCTTTCTGCGGCGGTCGGCAGGGCGACCGAAATAATTCTCAAATTCTTCGTCCGGACTGATGATGGAATAACTCCACATAGGCTTGCGCTCAAAGGCTTGTCCCATCACACGGTAAATCTCTCGTGCCTGCTGTTCATCCAACAAACGCTCTCCGTAAGGCGGGTTGGTGATCACATAGCCCCGCTCTCCCTCTAACCGGAAGTCTTTAATGTCTCGCTTTTCTGCCCGAATATTGGCAATCACGCCGGCTTTCTTGGCGTTTGCCAAAGTAAGGGAAACGGCTGCGCCGTCCAAGTCATAGCCAATGCCGGTAAACTGACTGTCCCGACGAACCAGATCCATTGCACGTTCCTTTTCCTTTTGCCAAACGGTGCTGTCCAGTTGGTCCCAGTTCTCCGCAGAGAAGTTCCGCCGCAAGCCCGGTGCAATATTCATAGCATACATTGCCGATTCAATCAATACGGTACCGGAGCCGCAGAATGGGTCAATGACGGTGCCGTCCCGACGAACCCGTGCCAAGTGCGCCATGGCGGCTGCCAGTGTTTCTTTGATGGGTGCTTCGGTGGAGTTTGCGCGGTATCCCCGCTTGTGCAAGCCTGCGCCGGAGGTGTCGATCATCACGCTGACCTGATCCTTCAGAATCAAGAACTGCACCTGATACAGGGTTTCCGACTCCTCAAACCAGTTGACGTGATACTTTTGCTTCAGGCGCTCTACGATTGCTTTTTTGATGATTTTCTGGCAGTCCGGCACACTGGACAGCTTAGAGCTGAGTGAACGACCCTTGACCGGAAAAATATCGTTCTTGCCAATCCACTGCTCCCAAGGCAGCTTTTTCACGCCCTGAAATAATTCTTCAAAGGTGCGGGCAGAAAAACTCCCCATTTGAATCAACACCCGCTCGCCAAACCGCACGTTCAGGTTGGCTCTGGCAATCATCGAAGCATCGCCGGTAAACAGCACTCTGCCGTTCTCCGGCGATACGTTTTGGGCGTCCATTCTGCGCAGCTCATCGGCTACCAGTCCCTCCACACCCAACAGGCAAGGACATACAAATTGAATCTGTTCCATTGGTTCCCCCTTCTTTGCCGCAAAAAGGGATTGCACCGTGGTACAATCCCCTTTGCAAACTTCATTTATCATTTTGCCCGCCAACTTGGCAGGATCATTCAGAAGCCGTTAAAACAGCTTTCTGATTAAAAACTTAGTCGTTTTCCGGCTCCAACAAACCGTAGTTGCCGTCATTCCGCTTGTAGACCACGTTCAGCTCCTCTGTTTCTGCATTGCGGAACAGGAAGAACTGGTGACCCAACAGGTTCATCTGTAAAATGGCTTCATCTACACTCAGTGGGTTTACGAAGAAGCGCTTGGACTTCACAACCTTGAACTCCTCTTTTGGCTCCTCTACCTCATCCTCAATATAAGTGGTTTCCTCGATATATTGGTCGATTGCACCGGAGTGAATCTTCTTTTCCAGCTTTGTTTTATTTTTGCGAATTTGACGACCCAATGCGCTAATGACACGATCCAGCGCATCGTTCATTTCAAACTCGGTTGCCTCTGCACGATAAATCATACCACGCTGACGAATGGTAATTTCCACGGTTTGACGGTTATGTTCTACCGTTACCACTACGTGAGCATCTGCGTCATCGTCAAAGATGCGGTCGAAGCGGGACAGCTTCTTTGTAGCCAGTTCCTTAAAGTTATCTCTCAAATTTACTTTACGTCCGGTAATTGTAACTTTCATGATAACAACTCCCATTTTTCAGATTGTCCGAAACTCTCTCTTGGAATTTCGTTGTACTTATTATAGCACATCCTTCCGGTAGAAGAAAGTGGTTTGGTATAATATTATTAAAAAATTCATATTTTTATCTATTTTATGTAAATTGATACTAGAAAAACTGTGATTTTGCCCGCTGTCTTTCCCAACGCTTCCGACTGTTTCTATGACAAAGAACGGAATTTGTCAGAAAGTTTTATTCTTTCAAGGCACCGCTGTCGTTGAGCAGCAGAGTGCTGTATAAAAATAAAACGTCACAATCCGCAAAGGAAACATAGCGCTCCAACAATGCCGGTGACACATAGCGGGTGTCGATCAAGGTAATGTGGCGATAAGCTTCTGAAAAATACGGCGCAATGGCAGAACCAAAGGAATCTCGGAACAGCACCAGAGAGCGGTTCCCTGTGGCGTTGGGATTTTCCAAGGTCATAATTGCTACGGAGCCGGACAGGTAAAAGGAATACGGATCCCGGCTTGTTCGCTTTCCCCAGTCATAAATACCGCTTGGTTGATTGGTTTCCAAATTCGTTACGGAAACACTGTCCAAGGTTCCGCCGGTGAGATACGCCATCCGATCCGGTTTTAGGAGCAACGCCCCCTGCCCTGCATAAGCGCCTGAAAACTCCACGCCTGCATCTTGTGCTTCATAAGAAGTGTTTAACGAAACACCAAGGGCTGCCCCAATCTTTTGGGCAGTGGGGAGCAATCGCTCTTGCCGCCAGTGAGGGTCGGTACGGTAGTAGTCATCAAGGGTTAGGGTGTCCGTCAAGTCACACAGTGTTGCGTAGTCCATCCCTGCTGCAAGCTGAGCTGTCAGCGCGTTGAAATCCAACTTAGGGCATCCGCTGAAAAATTGCCCTTTATCCGGCACCACAGCGCAAACAATCTTCTTCGCCTTGCCCTTTAGGTAGGTTTCGTAAATCTTGCGGAACTTCTTTGCCGCAGCGGAAACCGAATTGGAATTGAGCGGATAAAGCAGCTTTGCGGCACTGCCCTGCTCTACATAAATTCCGTTGTTGTCCTTCTTCCAAAAAAGATAATATTGCGAAAGCGCCTTGAGATGACGAAAGGATTCCCGAAAAGGAAAATGATCCATCGTGTAGGTTTCTAAGTTGGTTGCCAGCGTACCGTTTTGAATACTCTGAAAGGTGACAGGCGGAAGCGTTGTCAGCTTTCTTCGCTCGCTTTGAGAAACGGTTTCTTTGGGAAGAAAGAGTCCCATCAAAGAGAATACAAGCACCACTGCTGCCAACAAGCTGACAGCGTAAATGCTGTATGCTTTTTTGTGCATTTTCTCTCCCCCTTAAAACCGAAAATACAGGAACGGATTAAAGGACCCATCTACCAAATAAGCGGTTACAAGCAGTAGCAAACCACAAAGCACGATAGGACGAAAAATCCATACAGCTCGTCCGATTTTTTGTGCGCAAATCCACCGACAAGCCATAGCAGGCAAAGGCATAGCGCCTAAAACTCCAAGCAGGAGCAGTACCCCATAGCTTTGCAGAAAATAGACGGTTTCTCCGGTGACAGCAGGCAGGCCGCCAAAGCCAAACAATGCAGTTATATCTTGCCTAAAGCCGGACAGTCCTTCACTGTTAAAGAGGACAAATCCCATTACTACAAAAAATAACGTATAGCAGTGGCAGAATCCTTTAGGCAAGCGACAAAGCAGCTTTTGAAGACCTAATTTTTCCAACAGCAGCAGGACGGCATATAGCCCGCCCCACAACAAAAATTGCCAGTCTGCGCCATGCCAAAATCCGGTGAGCAGCCACACTACCACGAGATTCAAAATCCATCGTGGTTTGCTCACCCGATTGCCGCCCAAGGGAATGTAAACATAATCCCGAAACCATGCGCCAAGGGTGATGTGCCACCGCCGCCAAAATTCTGTGATACTTTTGGCACAGTAAGGATATCGGAAATTTTCCGGAAAGGAAACCCCGAAAATTCTCCCTAACCCGATCGCCATATCGGAGTAACCGGAAAAATCAAAATAAAGTTGCAGGGTAAAGCCAATGGCGTACATCCAATAAAACAGCACCGAGGGGGCTTCGCTATCTCGCAAGGCTTGGCAAAGCAAGCCGAACTGATTCGCCAACAGCACTTTCTTCCCCAGTCCCAACACAAACCGCTCTGCGCCGACGGCGATTTGCTGCAGGGAGTGCGTGCGGTTGACAAGCTGTGGCGCAACCTCCTGATACCGAACGATTGGCCCGGCAATCAGCTGAGGAAACATGGAAACGTATGTGCCGAACGTGATGGGATTTTTCTGCGCAGGAACCTCCCTGCGATAAACGTCGATCACATAGCTGAGAATCTGAAAGGTGTAGAAGCTGATGCCCAACGGCAACGTCAACCGCAGCAACGGAATTGGCAATCCCGTCACAGCGCTGAAGTTGGAGAGGAAAAAGTCTGCGTACTTAAAGAACAGCAGGGGTACTAACAACACGATGGTGGAGAACACCATGACCAGTCGGCGCAAGGCTGGTTTTTGCACCCGTTCCAACAGCAGCCCTGCCCCGTACCCTGCCAAAATAGTGCCGACCATCAGCCCGAGATACCGTACCTCGCCCCATCCGTAAAACACCAGACTGGCAAGCAACAGCGCCCCGTTTTTCAGCGGTTTGGGTACAAGAAAATAAACAAGCAGAACCGCCGGCAAAAAATAATATAAAAAGGGAATTCCAGAAAACAGCATCGCGCAGTTCCGTCAGAAATTAGCGACTTTGACCGGAATCCGATCTGAGAATCACTGCATCTAAGCTGCCGCCGCAAACAGTTTGGAAAGCATGCTCGATCTCATCTGAGGTTACGGTATCGCTAAACTCGCTGTCCACCATGAACAGCACAATCACATCGCCCTTTGTCATCACCTTCATATCGTCGGCAGTCACGCAAACCCATTTACTTTGGTTGATGCCGTTTGCCATTTCTTTTGCAATCTCCTCTGTTTTGGAAGCATCGTTCACACGAGCCACCACCAGAGAATAGGCTTGGGCGGTTATGTCCGGCTCGGAGACAGAGGCTTCTTTTATCACAGAGCCATCCTTCAGACCAAGGTCATGCTCCACAGCATACTCGTCGGTCAAGTCTACCGGCAGGGTGGAGAGATCCAGGTCTACCTTCTTTTGGGCATAGATATCCGCAATGATTTGCTCTGTGGATTCCGTCAGCGCAGCGGACTGGGAAGTAGAGCTTTCTGTAGGCGCACCGCTTTCATTAGAAGCAGTCGTACCGCAGGCTGCCAAAGAAAGTGCCATAGCAACGGTCAACAATAAAATCATAATTTTTTTCATAATAAAAATCCCTTTCCCTAATCGTAAATTCCTGTTAATTATAGCATAGAACCAGAAAAATGGAAGTCCCAATTTCAATAAAAAGGAGGCAGTCTATCCAAACCGGAAACTACCTCGCTTTTCTCTATTTTTTTACAGCGCCACGCTCTTATGCCGTGTGACATGGCAGCCTACATTGACTGCCACCGGAAGTCCGGCAATGTGAGTTGCATACTGCTCAATGGCAACGGACAGCGCAGTGCTGTCACCACCGAAGCCCTGAGGGCCGATTTGCAGCGCGTTGATTTTCTCCAGAATCTCCTGCTCCATCTCCGCATAGAAGGGGTCAGGGTTTGGGGTGGAAATGCTGCGGCACAGCGCTTTTTTTGCAAGGAAGGCGCACAGCTCAAAATCGCCGCCGATCCCAACGCCCAACACGATGGGCGGGCAAGGGTTGCTGCCGGCTTCTTTTGCCACCTGCACCACATAGTCGATGATGGTTTCTCTGGAAGCCGCCGGAGTGAACATTTTCAGTTGGCTCATGTTCTCACTGCCAAAGCCCTTTGGGGCAACGGTCAGGGTTACTTTGTCACCGGGGACGATAAAGGTGTGCAGCACCGCCGGAGTATTGTCGTCGGTATTCACACGACGAAGTGGGTCGGCAACCACGGAGCGGCGGAGATAGCCCTCCACATAGCCTTGGCGAACACCCTCGTTCACTGCCTCTCGGAAGTCACCACCTACCAGCGCAACCTCTTGTCCGATCTCGGCAAACACCACCGCCATGCCGGTATCCTGACAAATGGGAATTTGCAGCTCTCGTGCGGCATCCATGTTCTTTTTCAAATCCTGCAGGATGGCTTTTCCTGTGGGATTTTGCTCCGTTACGGCGCAATCGCAAATGCGCTGCTCTAAATCCTGTGGCAAAACACGGTTGGTATCAATACACAGCTGCCGAATGGCTTTTGTAATTTCTGAAACATTTACAGTTCTCATAGCTGCTCCTTATCTCGCTGAAAGGGCATACTCCTCAAAGTTGGGAGAATGCTCCAGCAAGGTGATGGTGATTTTTCTTTGGCTGTCTACAACCACACGGTAGGCAGCCGTTGCAGCGGCAGGCTCGTCACTTTCCCAAGGACGAACGTAAGAGAACCGCAGAACGGTTTCGCCTGCCTTTACCGGTGCAAACACCCACTTGTGCTGACCGGATTCCGCTTCGCCGTCACTGCCGCCGAACATGGGCAGATAGTCGGAACGGTACTCCCGAACGATGCCCTCTTTCTCTACGGTATACTGCCACAGGAAGCCTTCTGTTAAGTTTTCTTTCAGCACAATGGCTGCGGTATCTTTCTTTTTGGTAGCAGCATAAACTGCTGCCACACCACCGATTGCCAAGCCGCCCAGAAGTAATTTCTTCATCTTTTTATTCATTGGGAACTGCCTCCTTTTGTGTAAATTGAATTTTGCCGTTTACCATAACCAATTCCGGTTTGCTCCCCAAGGTCAATGGGTCACCGGAAAAAACGGTCAAGTCTGCATCCTTGCCCACCTCGATAGAACCGATGCGGTCTGCCAGATTGCACACCTGCGCCGGATAGAGGGTCACGCTCTTTAAGGCTTCGTCATGGTCCATACCCTCTGCCGCTGCCAAGCCGGCACACAGCCGCAAATATTGAATGGGAATTACCGGATGGTCTGTGATGACAGCCGGACGCAAGCCGCTCTTGGAAAGCAGTCCCGGTGATTTTGCAGTGAGGTTTTTCAGCTCCGGCTTAGAGCGGTCACTGAGGAAGGGACCGGAAGTAACCTTTGCCCCGATTTCGTTCAGCTCCTCGGTAATCAGGTGTCCCTCGGTGCAGTGGATAATCACATAGTCCAAGTTAAATTCTTCGCCCAAGCGCACAGCGGTAAAAATATCGTCTGCTCGGTGGGCGTGGAAATGCACCTGAATCTCTCGCTTTAAGGCAGGCAACAACGCCTCGCACTTCAAATCAAACTCCGGCTTGTCCAGCTCCTCTGCCTCCGGGTCTAAGCGGGATTCTTCCGCCTTTTGCAGCTGCTCCAAGTATTCCTTTGCTTTGAATAGCTGCTCTCGAATCAGCGCAACCGTTGCCATTCTGGTCATTGGCGTTTGGCTTTTGCCGTTGTATACGTTCTTGGGATTTTCACCCAATGCCATTTTGATTGCCAAGGGCGCTTTCAAAATCATACGGTCAATGCGCCGACCGGCTGTTTTCAGCGCTGCCATCTGTCCGCCGATGGGATTAGCGCTGCCAGGCCCCGTTACCACGGTGGTCACGCCGCTCTCCAAGGCTTCTTGGAAACAATGATCCAAAGGGTTCACTGCGTCAATGGCACGAAGCTGCGGGGTGATTGGGTCGGTTTCTTCGTTGCCGTCGTCGCCTTCAAAGTCCAAGCCGTCCTCCCACATCCCCAAGTGGGTGTGGCAATCAAAAAAGCCGGGATAGAGCCGCTTACCCTGCAGGTCAACGACTTCTTCTCCCTCCTTCGGTGGAATGGTTCCCGCACCCACCGCTGTAATTTTATCGTTTTCCACCCGAACATATCCACAAACCCATAATCAAAACCGCAATAAGTAATTTCCGATACGCTTATCGCTATGCCGACTCCCAAGAAAATCAAAACCGATAAAACAAACATTACCGCTCTGTATTCCTGCCTATACACCACATTGCCGTTTGCATCAAAAACAG
>CAKSOB010000029.1 GCA_934476545.1 uncultured Eubacteriales bacterium
ATGTAATAGAACAGGGGATGCTCTACATCGAAGTTTTTAAAGTAAACGGGCTTGTAGTCCACAATGGTGGTTTGGATGCCGTTGTCCAGTAAAAATTGCTGAAAAACATAGGTGTGCAGGGGAGATGCAAAGTTCAGCACCTTGGTATGGGCGTTAATGGAAATCAATGCAATCTTCATCACAAAACCCTCCTTTTTGGGAAGTTCTCTAAATATACTGTATCATTATAGTAAAAATTTGCCATATCGTCAAGAGAAGGGCGAATCGTGCAAGGATTTTTTCCTCGATTTTACAGGATATTTATGGTAGAGTAGTTGCAATAGCCTCCAAATTAGTATATAATTGAAAAAATAATAAACAAAAGTTGGTAACCCTTTCAAAAAATACCAAACTTATAAAGAAACGGGGCAGACCGGGCATTGCGCTGCCGGCTTTTCCGGGAGGATCGGACTATGATGTATCATTCTTTTAAAGAAAAACAAGCCATCCTGATAGTAGACGACTCGGACTTGAACCGAGAGTTGCTTGCGGAAATTTTGTCGGATCAGTATGAGATCATACAAGCGCCCGGCGGCAACGAAGCAGTTTCTCTGTTGGAGAGCGACCCCACCGCCTATGATTTGGTTCTGTTAGACTTGGTGATGCCGGAGATGGACGGCTTTGCGGTATTGGATCATATGCAGCAGCACCACTGGACGGATACCGTTCCGGTCATTATTATTTCTTCCGAGATGAATCCGGCGATCATCAACCGTACCTTTGAGATGGGTGCTACCGACTACATCAGCCGCCCCTTTGACGCAGGGATCGTGCGCCATCGGGTGAAGAATACCATCACGCTGTACACCAAGCAGCGGCGCATGGCGTATATGCTGGCGGATCAGATTTACAGCAGAGAAAAGCGCAACCAGATGATGATTTCTATTTTGAGTCACATTGTAGAAAGCCGAAACGGCGAGAGCGGTCTGCACGTTTTGCACATCGGTATCATCACCGAGATTTTGCTGCGGAAGCTCTTGGAGCACACCGACCGCTATAACCTGACAAGAGAAGACGTGGAGATGATTGTAACGGCTTCTGCCCTCCATGATGTGGGAAAAATCACCATATCGAAAGCGATTCTCAACAAGACCGGCAAGCTGACGCCGGAAGAATACGAAGTGATGAAGTCTCACACCACCGCAGGCGCGGAAATGCTGCAAGAGGTTGCAAAAACCTACACCGACCCATTGGTGCAGAAAGCTTATGAGATTTGCCGTTGGCACCATGAGCGATACGACGGCAGAGGCTATCCCGACGGATTAAAAGGCGAGGCAATTCCCATTGGCGCACAGGTGGTGGCTTTGGCAGACGTATACGATGCCCTGGTCGGTGAGCGGTGCTACAAGAAGTCTTTCCCCCACGAGGTTGCGGTGCAGATGATTGTCAACGGGGAGTGCGGCGCCTTTAATCCACTGCTGCTGGATATTTTCCTGGAGGTTGGCGCCCAACTGCAAGAAGCTCTGAAAGCTAACCCGATTGATGCGGAGGAACAGCGGGTGCTACGCCACATGGCAGAGGAGATTGAAACCTTTGAGAGCTTGGATGTGCCAATGAACATCCTCCGCCAGTTGGAGCTGGAGCAGGAGGAGATTCACTTCCTCACAGCGCAGCTCCCCGGCATTTGTGTGCGGTATACCCAAAATCCGTCCACCATGGCGTTCTTGCATCACGACGACAAAAAAGAATTGCTGCCGGTATATGTGGTGGACCCGTATCACAACAAGGAGTTTCAGAAGTCTCCGAACATTGAGGTTTGGAGATATTCTGAAAAAGGCAAAGGAAACCACATTGGAGCATCCATACTTCAGCAGCATTTATCGAATGCAGCATGAAGGCAAACCCTCCACTTTGCAGGTGGACGGTCACGCCGTATGGCTCTCCGGCAAGGAGCGGGAGTTCGGCGGCTATATTATTCAGGTTTACCCCGTAGCAGGCGCACAAATGCAGCTTGACGAACGGTTTTTTTAAAGAATTTGAGGGAATCATTTTAGGAAGAAGGAAAAGAGATGGAGGATTTAAAAAAATGTTATGAAGCCATGGGCGGCGACTATGACGGCACTCTGGCTCGGTTTGCAAACAATGAAGCCCTGATGAAGAAATTTTCTTTGCGGTTTTTGGAAGACCAAAGCTATCAGGAACTTTGCAGGGCAATGGCTGCTTCCGACCGGGACACAGCCTTCCGTGCCTCCCATACCTTGAAAGGCTTGTGCCTGAATTTGGGTTTCACCCCTTTGGCAAAGGCATCCAGTGAACTGTGCGAAGCGCTGCGCCCCGGCACTTTTTCGGAGGATGATCTGGCAGAGGTACAGCGGCTCTTTGCTCTGATACATCCGGAGTATGACCGCACCGCATCCGCATTGCAGGCGGCACAATAAGAGAGAAAGCAGACAGAGAATTTGTTCTGTCTGCTCTTTTTTGTTTTTGTTTATTTCATAGAAAAAAGAACCCCAGCAGATTGCTCTGTCGGGGCATTTTTATCGTTATGGATTTAAACTCTTTTTGCGCTTCAATAAGCCGGACCAAGTTCTTGGGTAGAACAATAGCAGCAGCGGGAACAGCTCCAACCGTCCTGCCAGCATATCGAACATCAAAACGAATTTGCTGAAATCGGAAAACATTCCAAAGTTCTTAGTAGGGCCTACCAACTCCAAGCCGGGACCGATGTTGTTGAAGGTTGCTGCCACAGCGGTGAAGTTGGTCAGCAGGTCGTGACCCTCAAAGCTGATGCACACAACAGAGAACGCAAAAATGGCAAGGAACGTAATCATGTATACGTTAATGCCACGAACGGTTTCGTTTTCCACCGGCTTGCCGTCCATCTTGATTTTCGTCACGCTCTTGGGGAACAGGTAGGATTTCAACTCATGATGCACCGTCTTGAGTAAAATCACAAACCGAGATACCTTGATACCGCCGCCGGTACTGCCGGCGCAAGCACCGATGAACATGAGAATCACCAACACCGTTCGGGCGGTGGCAGGCCAAGTGTCAAAGTCCACGGTGGAGTAACCGGTGGTGGTGATGATGGATGCTACCTGAAAAGCGGAGTCCTTCAGGTTGGTGCCGAAGTCCCCTACCATGGAGTGAATGTCCCACATGATGATGGCGATGGCTGCGGCAATCACGCCAAAGTATCCCCAGACCTCCTCGGTGCGGAAGGCTTGCCGCCACTTGCGGAACAGCAATAGGAAGTAGAAGTTGAAGTTTACACCGAATAAAATCATAAAGATGGTGGTGACCCACTGCAAGTAGGGGGAGTACCCCGCCATGCTGTCATTTTTAATGCCGAAGCCGCCGGTACCTGCGGTGCCAAAGGAGGTGGTTAAGCTGTCGAACAAAGACATTCCGCCGCACAGCAGCAGGATGATTTGAATCATCGTCATGCCGATGTAAATCAGGTACAGTACTCTGGCGGTATACATCACCTTAGGGCCCAGCTTGCCAACGGAAGGACCGGGGCTTTCTGCCCGCATCAGGTTCATGTGAGAACCGCCGGTCATTTGAATCACCGCCAGCAGGAACACCAGAACACCCATGCCGCCGATCCAGTGGGTAAAGCTGCGCCAGAACAGCATACAGTGGGGTAAGGCTTCTACATCACTGAGAACACTGGCGCCGGTGGTGGTGAAGCCGGAAATGGTTTCAAAGAGCGCATCGGGGAAGTGAGGAATGGCACCGCTGAGGAAGAAGGGCAGACAGCCCGCCAAGCTCAACACGATCCAACCGAGCGCCGTGGCAACGCAGCCCTCTTTCATATAAAAGACGGTGTTCTTGGGCTTGCGGAAGGAAACCAGATGACCCAACAGCAAGCAGCCCAGCATTACGCCGAGGAACGTCCAACCGGAGGACTCCTGGTAAATCAGCGCCACAATGCAGGGCAGCGCCATAAAAGCGCCCTCTAATTTTAGAATCCATCCTAAAATATAAATAATAATTGATCTGTTCACAGCGGCGCCCTCACTTTAAGATTTCCAAAATGTCGGTGAAGCCGGTGTGGGTGGTAACGATAATAACGGAATCGCCTACCCGAATTTCGTCGCTGCCATTTGGGATGATAATCTTGTTGTCCCGCTCAATGCAGGCAATCAGCAGGTCGTTCCGCAGAGAAAGCTGCATGAGAGAGGTGTTGGTCACCTTAGAGGGATGCTCAATGAGGAACTCGATCACTTCTACCCGATCGTCATACATATGGGTCATGGCTTCGATGTTGCTGTTCATAGAGGCTTTTTTCGTTCGCACATAGCGCACAATGGCTTCGGTGGTGATGTATTTTGGATACACCACGCTGCCCAAATCCAAGTTGTCAATGACCTCGTGGAAGTTGATGCGGTTGATTTTCGTAACCACCTTTGCATCGGAAACCTTTTGGGCATATAAGGTCAGCAGAATATTTTCCTCGTCAATGCCTGTCAGTGGAACAAAGGACTCGGCATACTCAATGCCCACTTCCTTCAGCAGTTCTTCATCATTGCCGTTGCCGTTGATGATAATGGCGTCGGGGAGCAGCTCGCTAAGATATTCGCACTGGGCGCGGTCGGATTCAATCAGCTTTACATCCATGCCGTGCTTTGCCATCAGCTTAGCAAGATAGTAGGCGCTTCGGCTGCCGCCTACAATCAAAGCATTGTTCACCCGATGGGTGTGGAAGCCCATGCGGCGCAGGAACTTTCGTCCCTCCCGCACCGGAGAGATAAAGGAGATCACGTCCCCTGCCTCCAACCGGAAGGCGCCGTTTGGAATGTACACCTTGCCCT
The DNA here is from genome assembly GCA_934476545.1 of uncultured Eubacteriales bacterium. Taxonomy (GTDB): domain Bacteria; phylum Bacillota; class Clostridia; order Oscillospirales; family Acutalibacteraceae; genus UMGS1071. Next base: position 4,797 of record CAKSOB010000029.1, read on the forward strand.
CTCGTTCTACGGCGCAAATCAGCACCGCGCCGGACAGCTCCAAGCTCAGCTCGCTGATAGTTTTGTCTGCCAAGGGGTTGCCCTTGAGCAGTTTAATGCGAACGACCTCTGCTAAGCCCCGTGCAAAGGGAATCACCTCCAACGCCGTGGGCATATAGAGAATCCGAGAGATGGCCTTGGCAGTTTCCTTTTCCGGATTGATAACCATTGCCAAGCCCAGTTCTCGTTGCAGATAGTCAATGTCTTCGCTGTAATCCGGTGTGCGCACACGGGCAATAACATCGCAGTCGCCTGCCTGCTTGGCAACCACACAGCACAGCAGGTTCAGCTCGTCGGAGCCGGTGACCGCTACCAGAATGTCGGCGGTTTCCAAGCCTGCCTCCATCTGCACCCGATAGCTGGCGCCGTTGCCCACCACGCCGAATACATCGTAGCTGTTCATCACTTTGGAAATTTTATCGGGATTTTTGTCAATCACCGAAATGTCATGGCCTTCCTTCACCAACCGCTGCACCAGGGTAATGCCCACCTTGCCGCAGCCCACAATGATGATGGAAAGTCCTTTGGTTTGCTTCTTTTTTCGTTCAAACATGGCAAATTCTCTCTTTGTAAGAAAGAGCCTCCTTCTTGCTTGTCCTAAAGATAAAATAGATTCCTAACCATTATGCCATTTTTTTCACGAAATAGCAACTGTAATTAGCCTAGACTAACTATTTTTTTTTGAAAGAAAAGCCGATTTTCTCGCCTTGTTTCCCAACGGGAACTGTAGGATACTGGGAAAAGAGAGGGGATTTATCAGAAATTAACTTATGCTAATCTGAAACAAGAATCATTCTTACGATTTATGAAAGTATTTTAAGCATAAAAAAATTATTCGTCATATTGAACAAAATTTATAGTATATATCTATAAAACATGAATTTTAGGAAAACACTAGACAATGGTTTTTGGAAGGAATATAATAATGTTGCTTAGAAACCCTCTGTAGAATCAATAAAAGTTTAGACCTGTTGTTTATCGTATGTGGATGCCTATACCAATCGTAGCACAGAAGATTTCTCAGTAACGAAATAAAAGGTATGCAAAGGAGAATTTATCATGAAAAAAGCATTTAAGCGCACGACCGCAGCAATTATGGCTGCTATGATTTTGGCAACTACCGCCACAACCGTGACTGTTTTTGCGACTGAAACTCCCGGAACAACTGAAAATGGCACCACAGCCAATGGAAATACAAATAATGAAGGTACAGGCGCAGGTGCCACAGTATCGGCAACGAAACTGCCGGAAGCTGTTAATGGTGTAATTACCCTGCAAAATGATGTTACCATTTCCTATTCTGATTGGGTGGCTTTGAACCTGACAAAAGCTGGCACAAATGTTACAATCGACTTGAATGGCAATACATTGACTTATACCGATATACATACTGTTGAGGTTGGTAATGGTGCAAATTTAACAATTAAAAATGGTACGATTGAAGCTAAGAACTTTCCACAAGGAGATAAAGCTCTTATTTCAGTAGCGTCTAGCTCCTCTGTTACCGTAGAGAATGCAACAATTGATACCACTGCTTCGGCTTTATTCCCATATGGCGATGCTGCAAGTGTAACAGTTAAGGATTCTACCATTAAAGCCGGTGTTTATGCAGTTGCTACTAATGCAGGCACAGTTGATAATTATAATGTTGTTATCACTCTTGAAAATTCAAAATTCTCCACACCATATGGATGGAAAAGTAATGATGCTATTTATAAGAATGACTCTGCTACCGTTACAATTAACGTTCCCGGAACATTGAATGTTAATAAGTGCGAAATTTCCGGTACTCGTCAAGCTGTTTTTGTTCGTGCCGGTACTGCAAAAATTGAAAATAGTATAATTAACTATACTGGTGCTTATGGCGGCAATCTGTATGAATCTTCAGACTGGGGTGGAGGTAATGAAGTACCTGTAGCCGCAATTGTTGTAGGTAACCGTCATAATAATGGTGCTTATAAAAATTCCAACTGCACATTAACAAATACAACTGTTAATGCACAAGGCAAGAGAGCAATTTATTATTATAGCAATGAGTTCACCGATGATACTTCTAATACATATGATGCAAAGCTAACCATTAACAGCGGTACGATTACCGGTGACATTGTTGCAGGTCCTAGAGATGGTAAAGACAACCTTACAGCAACCGGCTTTAAAGTAACCGGCGGTATTTTTGTTACTAGCACTAGTGTAGGCGAATATACAGCTACCGGATATGAGGCTGCAGAAGTTTGTGATAAAAACGGTAACTCTGCATACCTTGTAGGTGAAGATGGTATTACAACTAGTGAAACTGCAACGAATCCGACTGCTAGAATTACAGGCGGTACATTCAACTTTGACCCATCAGACTATGTTGAAAGTGGTTATGTAGCATCACAATCCAACGGTAAGTATGTTGTATCCAAGTACGTTGCACCTGCTGCGCCATCTACTCCTGCTGACACAAGCAAGACAGAAACCACCACTGACCCAAGCACAGGTACAACCACCACAACTACCACAACCACAAAGGCTGACGGCAGCACCACCGAGGAGAAAATAGAAACCACAACCGACGGCACTAAGACTGAGACAAAGACCGAAACCAAGGCAGACGGCAGCTCTACCTCCAGCAGCACCGTAACCGATGTAACCGGCAACGTGGTAGAGAAAAGCGAAACCAAGGTAGAGGTAAAAGAGGACAAGTCCACCACCGAGACCACCACTACCACCAAGCCACAAGAGGAAACCGTGGTAGAAACCACTGTGGAGAAGGACGCAAAGGGCGAAGTAACCAAGGAAACCACCACAACCTCCTCCACCAACGCAGAGGATCTCTCTAAGGTGATCGTAGAGAAAGAGAACACCGAGAACTCCAAGGGCGCAGACGTTGCACAAACTACCACAACTGTAATCAACAGCGCAGGTGCAACCGAAAGCGTTACCGAGGAGCAGGTGATTGAGAATATCGGCAACAAGACCGACGCTGTTGTTACCGTTGAGAAGAACGGCAGCGGCGAGGTGCAAAACGCAGAAGCCGTTGTAGAAAAGACCGGCGCTACCAAGGGGGCCGCTGTGCAGGCAACCATCACCAATAAGGTTGTTTCTCAGATTGTTGAGGCTGCCGGCGAGGATGCCGCTGATGTAATGAGCATTACCATCAACGTAACCGACGAACAGGGCAACGACAAGTACACCGTTACTGTGGACAAAGAGGCTCTGGAGCCGGGCGCAAACCTGACCATCTACAAGAAGAACAAAGATGGCGAACTGGTTATGGTAAATGACAGGGACTACAAGGTAAGCGAGAACGGCAACGTGAAGTTGGTTATCAAGTCCAGCAATGACTTCGTTCTCCTCTCCGAGGAACAAAACAAAGCAGAAGAGGCTCGCATTAAGGCAACCATCGCTGCTAAGAATTCTAAGAAAACCATCAAGAAGAACAAGACCACAACCATGGCTCTGCAAAACACTCTGGACATGGCAAACGTACAGAATATTGATTATAAGTCCAGCAAGCCAGGTGTGGCGCACATCAACGCAAACGGCAAGATCAGAGGTAAGAAGTCCGGTACTGTTACCATCAAGGCAATCATCACCCTGAAGAACGGTTCCAAGAAGACTGTTACCATGAAGCTGACCGTTGCCTAAGCAACTTAGAAACTGATTAGAAGTCGCCCGATTCCGAACCCAAGAATTGAGCGAGCATAAAGGACGGGGATTCGGAGCGATTCGAGTCCCCGTTTTTTTTGCAACCTCCGTCAGAATGATAAAACCCCGGGGAGGAAAATCGTACATTCTGCAAAATTTGTGGATATTTTCCCTAAAACTATTGCATCGTACATCGATGTACGGTGTATAGTAAGGGTAAGAAATACGGGGTATTATTTTACAGGAAGGAAGGGTTCTCATATGAAAACGAAAGTACAAAAACTCTGGGCTTGCGTGTTGTCCATGCTTTTTGTCGTCGGAATGTTTACGGCACTGCCGTTTACCGTCGGCGCACTGGAGCTGGGTGACATCAAAGTGGAAAATGTAAAAACAGACAGCGACGGCTATCTGAACAGCTTTGACATTTCCTTTAAGACCACCGACGGTTCCGCCGCTGCCGATGCAAAGATGTCTGTCGGCACTGTGGATATTGTTAAGAACTATGCAGCCGACGAGTACAAAGGTCTTACAAATTACGGCAAATATTGGGAAGACCACCAATACACCAACTGGGTGGACACACCTGCCGATATCGGTTTTATTTGCTGGAACAGCGGCGGTACATTCCTCCGTGGCGGCTCAGGCGAAACCACCAAGGTAACGGTGCAGTTCCCTGCCAAAACGGTTAGCTACACCGGTACCTCCAGTCAGTCCCTCTACTTCTATCTGTGGGCGCAATATGGCGGCAAGGTGTATCCGGACTACAAAATCACAGAGGTTACCGTTGGTAACAATTCAGTGACCGTAGGCGGCACAACCACCACACCAACCGAGCCATCTCAACCGGGTAGCGACGATTGCTCCACTGGCAAGTACCAACACCTGTTTGTAAAGACAGAAGGCACACCGCCAACCTGTGAACAGTCCGGTACCGCAACATACTATACCTGTGAGGTTTGTGGGAGAATGTTCTTGGATGTGGGGGCAACCAAGGAAATTACAGAGAAGGATATTGCTTTACCGGCAACCGGTCACAACTTTGTGGCAGTTGATGCAAATGACAATGATGTTTGCGTAGACGACAGCACCCACACCTACTACAAGTGCAAGACCTGCGGCAAAGTGGTTGTAGACTCCGATGCCGGCAGCCATGACTTGGTAAAGGTAGATGCTAAAAAGGCAAGTTTCGATGAGGACGGCAATAAGGCGCACTATACTTGCAGCGTGTGCGGGAAATCCTTCTCCGATGAAGCCGGTACCAAGCTAACTGACGAAGCAAGCGTAATCATTCCGAGAATTTCCTATGCAAAGACCTATAAGACTGCCTATACCTACAACGGCAAAGACAAGAAGTCTACCGTTACTTTGAAGGACAGCACCGGCAAGAAGATTGCCAAGAGCAACTACACCTTAACCTACAGCAATACCAAGAACATCGGTACTGCAAAGGTAAAGATTAAGCTGAAGGGCAGCAAGTATTCCGGCACGAAGACACTGACTTACAAAATTCAGTTGCCTGCGCCAAAAATCAAGAGCCTGACTAATCCGAGCGCCCGTGCCATGAATGCAACATGGAGCAAGGTTTCCATTGCAGACGGCTACCAGTTTGTATACTGCCGCACCAAGGACTTCAACGGCATTAAGGGTACTGAAACCGTTCGCAGCGGCAGCACTGCAAAGACCAAGCTGACTTTGCTGAATGTGGATACCTACTACTGCCGTGTTCGTGCATACAAAAAGATTAACGGCAAGACTTACTATTCTGCATGGAGCGCAACTGAGAAAATTAAGATTTCCGGTTCTCCAAGCAACAGCAACAACAATTCCACAAACACAAGACCATCCACCCCTTCTACACCAAGTACCCCGTCCAATCCATCCTACGATGATAACGACAACAACGATGACGGCGGCGATTGGGGCTGGGGCTGATTCAGTCCAATAAAAGAGGAACCTGTCCAAAGAAGGACGGGTTCCTTTTTTTGTTAGAGGGTAGATTCTTCCACAGGCAGAATCACCTGCGTAATGTAGTGGTGCCGGTCTTTATGCTGTGGGGGTCCCTCCAAATAAACGTGGCGGCAGAAGCCGGTGGGGGTCAAGCCCTGCTCCTGTGCGTAAGCAAGCAGCTTTTCCCGAACGGCAGGGAGCTGCTCATAGCTGCCGTGATGGTACAAGCAAATAGCGCGCATGGGTGGAATTTGCACAATGCCATCTCCTTGACTGGTGGGCGGCACGGCAACACAAAAGGAGATTTGCTCCGGGTGGGCAAGGGGGAATTCCGTAAAGTAAAATCGTTTGGTCAAATCGGTGCCGTATTGCCGCATGGCGGTGAGAGCGGTGTTCCGCAGCAGAAGTTTCTTATCCTCAATGGTATCGGAGGATAGAACCCGGCGGTATACCACCTGCGCTTCCAAATGCAGCTCCCGAATTTGATTGGCATACCGTCCCGTTCGCTCGTAGAGCTGGTCGATATTTCTGGTCAGGGTATCCCGCAGATCTTCCAACCGCCCGATGAAGGTCATCAAATCCACATCGTTTTGAAAATACCCTCGAATCTCCTCTAAGGAAAGCCCCAGGTTTTGAAAAATCCGAATGGTGCGGATTCTTGTCAAGGTGTCGATGGTGTAGTAGCGGTTGCCCACTGCCCCGATTTTTTGATCCGGTTCAATCAAGCCGTGGTCCTCATAATTTAAAATCATGCGCCGTGTAACCCCAAGGGCTTTGGCGGCTTCTCCAATGGTGAACAGTGTTTTGTCCGGCTGCATTTGATGTCCTCCCGATTTTAGTTGCTTTCATTATAAGGGAGGGGGCAAAAAATGTCCAGTAGAAAAAGCGAATCATTCTCAATCAATTCTAAGGGGCTACGAGATTCAATCGGACAATATTTAGGTTTCTGTCTGCATCTTTTATTGACTAAAAATTCTCATTTATATATAAATGAGAATTTTTAGTCAATAAAAGGTTGTGTAACGAATCGATTTGCACTAGTATTTTAACATACTTGACGAATCTAAGAGATTCGTCAGTTCGGAACCTTTTGATTCAGAAGGGTTACTAGGGGGCGATTTATTATTTGGCGTTATGTAGTGAAACGGCTTTTGCAGCTCATTCCGATTCTCTTTGGCATCACGTTGCTGTCCTTTGCGTTGATGCAAACTGCATCCGGCGATACGGTAGATGTGATTATGCAGCAGCAGGGCATGGTACTGACAGAAGAAAATCAGGCATTGATGCGGCATGAAATGGGATTGGATCAGCCGTTTATTTTACAGTATTTTCAATGGCTCGGAAAAATCTTAACGGGCGATATGGGGTATTCTTACTTTAAAAATACCGATGTGTTCCCGCTGTTTATGAAGGCGCTGCCCAACACGCTGTTGCTGACCTTGTCCTCCATTGTGGTGACGGTCTGCATCTCCATTCCTTTGGGTGTGGTTTCAGCAGTGCGGCAGAACAAGGTGACCGACTACATCATTCGGATTTTCAGCTTTATCGGCAATGCCATGCCCGGCTTTTTTGTGGCGCTGTTGCTGTTGTACTTCTTTGCACTGAAGCTCAATTGGCTGCCGGTTATGGGCAATAACGGCTTTGTCAGCATCATTCTGCCAACGCTCACACTGGCGATTGCCATGTCATCCAAGTACACCAGACAGGTGCGGGCGGCCGTGTTGGAGGAATTGAACAAGGACTATGTGATGGGCTGTAAATCCCGTGGCATTAAGGGGCGTGTGATTATCTTCCGCAACGTGCTGAAAAATTCCATGCTCACCATCATCACGCTGTTGGCGTTGTCCGTGGGTTCCCTGTTGGGTGGTACGGCAATCGTGGAGTCTATCTTCATGTGGCCCGGCGTGGGCAAGTTGGCGGTGGATGCCATCACCAACCGAGATTATGCCATCATTCAGGTGTATGTCATTTGGATGGCAGTGATTTATGTGGTCATTAACCTGATTACCGATCTTGTGTATCATTATCTTGACCCAAGAGTACGGTTGAAAGGGGAGGGATAAGGATGGCGCGATTGACAACCCAAGAAACCTCCCTGCAAAAACGGGAGCTTGTGAAGCGGAAGCGAGACTTGACCAAAGGCAAGCTGATTGTCTTTGCGGCATTGGCGGTTGCCTTATTGGTGGTAGCGGTGTTCGGACAGTGGATGACACCCTGCGACCCTTATTCCCAGAACCTTTCCCAAAGCCTTGCGGCGCCAAGCGCAGAGCACTGGCTGGGCTGCGATAAATACGGACGAGATTTGCTCTCTCGTGTGATTATCGGCGCGCAGACCACCGTGTTTTCCGCACTGGTGTTGGTGGCAGGCATTACGATTCTCGGTACCGTTGTCGGTGTCATTGCCGGCTATGTAGGCGGTTGGCTGGATTCCCTGCTCATGCGAATCTCCGATGTTTTTCTGGCATTTCCCGAAATGGTGTTTGCCATTTCCGTGGCGGCGGTCATTCCCGGAGGCATTTGGGCAGCGGTAGTTGCCGTAGGTTTGATTGCATGGCCACGCTATGCCAGAATCGCCCGCAGCCAGGTGTTGGCTATGAAAAACAACACCTATATGCAGGCGGCAAAGCTCAGCGGATTTCCTTGGCATCACATTTTGTGGAAGTATATTTTCCCCAACATTGTGGGTCCTATCATTGTTACGGCGGCGTTGGATATTGGTGCTATGATTATGAACCTGGCAGGCTTGTCTTTCTTGGGACTGGGCGCAAAGCCGCCGATTGCCGAGTGGGGCTCCATGATGAGCGAAAGCCGCAGTTCTCTGCAAACGGCGCCTTGGGTCATTCTGGCACCGGGCTTGGCAATTTTCATTACCGTTGTAATTTTCAATCTGTTGGGCGATACGGTGCGAGATTTGTTAGACCCAAAGCAGAAGCGCAGAAGTCTAAAGGATACTGCTCGCAACTTCAAAAAGCTGGTTGGCGGCAGAGTGGAATGTCCCACTGTAAAAGAAAAAGAATAGCGAATTTAGATGATGCACTGTCATTTGAATTATAAAATTAGCGATACCTTACATTTTTAAATTAAAAAGGGGTTTTACACATGACAAAGAAAACAACAAAAGCATTGGCATTGGCAGCCGTTCTCACCATTGGTGCCGGCATGATGACAACCTTTGCAGGTTGCGGAGATTCTACCACAACACCAACTGAGAGTAGTGGCACAGGAACAACTACAACCGATCCATCCTCCAAGAAGCTGACCATCGGCTCTGCTGCGTATATCGGCGCTATCTATGACGGTGGTATTGACCCGGCAATGAGCTATGCAAGCTGGTCTACGTTCCGCTATGGAATTGGTGAGTGTTTGGTTACCTTTGACGAGAATATGCAGGTGCAGCCTTGGTTGGCAAAATCCTTTGAACAGAAGGATGCCAAAACTTGGGTGTTTGAGTTGAACGACGGTGTGAAGTTCCACAACGGAAATGCTTGCGATGCTGCTGCGGTCAAGGCTTCCTTGGAGCGTGTGATGAAGCTGAACTCCGAGAAAAATAATAAAGGCGGTCGTGTCGGCGATGTGAACAATATGCTCATTGACTCCATCACCGCAGAGGGCAACACCCTGACCATTAAAACCACCGAGGAGAACCCGATTCTGGCAAACCTGCTCTGCGACCCGCTGTGGGTAATTGTTGACGCTTCTGTAGAAACAGACGGTCGTACCGATGTAATCGGCACCGGTCCATACAAGCTGGTAAAAGCAAGCGATGAGGGCTGCACCGTAGTTGCCAACAACGACTACTGGAACGGCACTCCGAAGATCGGCACCATTGAGGTTAAGACCATCAACGACGGCGATACCCTGACCATGGCACTCCAGTCCGGTGAAATAGACGCTGCACAGGAGCTGCCGGTGGATTCTTTGGCACTGTTCTCCGATGCTGGCAAGTATACCATCTCCACAGCGGCAACCTCCCGTTCCTCTAACATGGTGTTCAACACCAAGAGTAAGTATATGTCCGATTTGAAGGTGCGGCAGGCTTGTGCTCTGGCACTGAATAAGCAGGACTTCATTGACGGTTTGATGTCCGGTTACGGTGAGCTGGCGATCGGCTTCTTCCCACAATCCTTCTCTACATTCGGTGATTCCAAGCTGACCGATACCTATTCCTATAATGTGGAAAAGGCAAAGGAGCTGCTGAAGGAAGCCGGTTGGGAGGACACCAACGGAGACGGCTATGTAGACAAAGATGGCGAAAATATGGTTCTGACATACAAAACCTATACTTCTCGCCAAGACCTGCCAAGACTGGCGGAAGCTTATCAGGATGACCTGAAAGACATCGGAATTAAAATGGAAATTGACTATAACGAGAATAGCTGGAACACCGAAGATATGAATAAAAAGGGTGCAGATTCTTGGGATATTAACTGCTGGCAGATGGTTACCGCACCAAACGGCGACCCAATGTATATGATCAACTCCACCTTGGGTAAGGACGGCTACTATCGCTACGGCGGCGCCGGCGAAGATAAGGAACTGCAAGGCATGATTGACGAGCTGCGGAACGAAACCGACAGCCAAAAGCGTGCGGATTTGGCTGTGAAGATTCAGCAATACGCTGTGGATAACTGCTATATGCAGATTGCATTCCACAAGGAGCAGTCTTGGGCAATGTCCAACACCGTAACCGGTTTGACAGAGCATCCAACCGACCAACACGAAATCACAGTAGATACCGATATTAACAAGTAATTCGGCTTAAAACAGAAAGAAAAGAGTAAGGCAATATGCGTCCCATTCTTCACATTGAACAATTAAATGTCAGCTATAACGGCACCAAGATTCTCAACGACCTTTCCTTGGAATTGCAGCGGGGAGAGATTCTGGGCATCGTAGGCGAATCCGGCAGCGGTAAGAGTACCTTTCTGAAAGCCGTCATGGGCTTTTTTGGGGACAACGGACGGATTGACAGCGGCACGGTGACCTTTGACGGCATCGACCTGCGCTCCATTCGCAAAGAAGAATTGCGGCAGCTTCACGGCGCACGGATGGGCATGGTCTTTCAGCATCCGGGTACGG
>CAKSOB010000030.1 GCA_934476545.1 uncultured Eubacteriales bacterium
TTCAAGACGCATCTCAAGATCTGCGAGAGTTATATGAAGAGGAAGTTCTCTTCTCCGATGACGGCGATTATGAAAAATTAGCAAATCTGTTGGTAGATGCTCCGGTAAAATCCATGTGCCTGAACGTAGCCCATGACTGTAATCTGCGCTGCGAATATTGCTTTGCTGCCAAGGGTGACTTTGGCTGTGGCAGAAAACTGATGCCTTTTGAAGTTGCGAAGGCTGCGATTGATTTCCTTGTTGAAAAATCAAAAAATCGACACAATTTGGAAGTAGACTTCTTCGGCGGCGAACCGCTGATGAACTTTAAAGTAGTAAAACAAACCGTTGATTATGCCAGAAGCATTGAAAAGGAAAAAAATAAAAACTTCCGCTTCACTTTGACAACAAATGGCTTGCTGCTCACAGATGATATTATTGAATATCTCAATAATGAGATGCATAACGTGGTACTGTCTTTAGATGGTCGAAAGGAAGTAAATGACCGCCTGCGTACCCGTGTGGACGGCAGCGGTTGTTATGATACCATCGTACCAAAATATCAAAAGCTGGTTGCGAACCGTGGCGATAAAGACTACTATGTTCGTGGTACCTTTACCACTCACAACTTGGATTTCGCAGAAGATGCACTGCACATTGCAGATCTAGGGTTCCCACAGCTTTCTATTGAACCGGTTGTGTCCGATCCAAAACTGCCTTATTCCTTAAAAGAGGACAACCTCCCGGCAGCTTTTTCTGAGTATGAGCGATTAGCAAACATTATTTTGGAGAGAAGAAAAGCGAAAAAGGGCTTCAACTTCTTCCACTTTATGGTAGACCTGAACCAGGGTCCTTGCGCCATCAAGCGTCTCCGTGGCTGCGGCGCAGGCAATGAGTACATTGCTGTTACTCCGGAAGGAGACCTGTATCCTTGCCATCAGTTCGTTGGTGACGAAAATTTTAAGATGGGCAATGTACTTGACCATACACTGAATCTGGAAATGAAAGAAGAATTTGCAAAAGCCAACGTATACAGCAAGGATGATTGTAAGGACTGTTGGGCAAAGTTCTATTGCAGCGGTGGTTGCAACGCTAACAACTGGCAATATGAGCATGACCTTCGCAAATCTCATAAAATTTCCTGTGAATTGGAGAAAAAGCGTTTGGAATGTGCTATTATGATGGAAGCTGCGATGGCAGATATGCAAGCTGAAATGGAATAATAGAGGAGGAAATCAGCAATGAAAAAAATCGGATTTATCGGTGCCGGCAATATGGCAGGCGCTATTCTCAACGGTGTAATCACTACCGGAACGTATCCTGCTGAACAACTGTTTGTATTTGACGTTTCTCAAGAAAAATGTAACGCTATGGGAGAAAAGGGCATCGATTCTTTTGCATCTGCGGCAGAATTAGTCGCAAATTGCGATGTTATTTTTCTCTCTATAAAACCGCAGAATTTTACAGAGGTTTTAGAATCTGTCCGAGGATCCGTAACAGAGGACAAGCTGTTTGTTACCATTGCTGCCGGAATTTCCACCACATTTATCAAAGAAACCGTGCAATGTAATTGTCCGGTAATTCGTGTTATGCCAAACACACCGCTTCTTTTGGGAAAAGGCGCTACTGCTATGTGTCGCTCCTCCGATGTCACTGACGAGCAGTTTGCGCTGATTAAAGGCTTTTTTGCCGCTTGCGGAACCGTAGCTGTTTTGGATGAAAGCAAATTAAATGCTGTTATCTCTGTAAATGGCAGTAGTCCTGCATACGTTTATCTTTTTGCCAAAGCGATGGTTGATGGCGCAGAACAGCAGGGAATTGACCGAAAAGTTGCCCTTCCACTGATTTGCCAAACACTGATTGGCAGCGCTGCTATGCTGATGCAACCGAACACTACTCCGGATGAATTGATTCGCATGGTATCTTCTCCGGGTGGAACAACCCTAAAGGCATTGGATGTTCTGTATGAAAATCATTTTGCCGAAACCGTTCGTGAAGCAATGGTTGCTTGTACCAAACGTGCAGAAGAGCTTGGCAAATAAAAAATCATACGGCGTTCTCTCCTCGCATACCTATTAGCAAGACGGGGAAAGGGGAGAGAGGGATGCGTGAAATTGTTCGCAGTGAGTTATCGGAAACAGAGCTGTCATCTCCGCCGGAATATCCTCCGGAAGTACAGCCGTCTGCAAATCTGCAACAAGCTACTACCTTGATTTTACTGGCGGTTTTCTTTTTATTTGGAATGCTCCTAGGCGCATTATTCATCCGAAAAAGTGATCCGTCTTTGTTGGATGCTTTAGATCAATTTTGCTTTACCAGTATTTCTACAAGAGTCAACGGTAGTTATTGGCAGTTATTTTTATCATCTATGGCATCGTCTTTTCTATTTACCCTTGCCAGCTTTTTCAGCGGATTAACCATGTGGGGAATGTTTCTCACACCATTGCTTCCGCTGCTTCGTGGATTTGGATTGGGATTAACTGCCGGTTATTTGTATGGATTCGGTGGAATCGGTATTTGGTATTTTATTTGTATTGTTTTGCCGGGAGCATTTCTCAGTGCTTTAACGGTACTGCTCACATCCTCAGAAGCAATTCGATTTTCTAAGCGGTTAAATCGTGCCCATAAGGTCCGGAATCGACGATACGCATTTGCTCCACAGCCTGCTATTTCCAGCTTTTTGCTCAGAATTGGCGTATTCGGTTGCTTATCCATCGTTGCATCCTTTCTTGACATGGGTGCAGTAGCCTGTTTTGGCGGATTTTTTCAAAATACATTTGGATAAAAAGAAAGCTACTGTTCTGTGAATTTTTTCACAATCAGTAGCTTTTTCTTATTTTTTCTTTTTTACAGAAGCCAGAGGGTTACTGGAGATTGCATCCGCCATTTGCTTACTGGAAACATGTGTATAGATTTGTGTTGTTCCTAAATTTTCATGTCCAAGAATATCTTGTAGCACACGCACATCCACATCACCGTATTGGTACATCAGCGTTGCAGCTGTATGGCGCAGTTTGTGTACAGAATATCCGTTTCCGCCTAAACCGATTTTTTGGAGATATTTTTTTACCATGGTTTGTACCATAATATTGCTGATGCGCTGTTTTCGGTTGCTGAGAAATAATGCGTCTTTGTCAATAACGCCATCCACAGGACGAACCTTTATGTAGTTGTCAATCGCCTCAATACAAGCGTTATTCAAGTACACCATTCGTTCTTTATTGCCTTTACCGGTAATCGTAATAGTTGCCGGACCGGAGCCTCTATGGATATCCGTTAAATTGATTCGAACCAGCTCAGACAGTCGCATCCCACAGTTTAAAAATAGCGTAATAATACAATAATCCCGTTCTTTAAATTTGCCATCAATCACATTCAAAAGTTCAATGCTTTGTTCTAAAGTTAAGTATTTTGGTAGGGATTGCTTTACTTTGGGAGAGTCCAATTCTTCAATAGGATTGGACTCCAAAAGCATTACTTTATTGGTCAGATACTTAAAAAAGGTACGAAGGCTGGAAACTTTTCGGCAACGAGTGTTCGGCGCATTATCACGCATGGCGCCGGCATAGTTAAAGTATTCAAACACCGTGGTTAAATCAATAGTACGGATCAAATCAATGTCCACATCTGAAATAGAGATTTCTTCAAATGGTACCGACGGATCAACCAGTCCACGGCTTTGCTTAATATAACGGAAAAAGGTTCGCAAATCTCGATAATATTCTTCCACAGTTTTTGCAGAACGTCCTTTTACAGTTTCTAAATAGCCAAGGTAGCGCTGAATAATCGGCGGGGCTTCCTGATATAGTTCCATCTTCATTTCTTCGAAATGCTCCTCCCTTAATTACGCAAAATATTTATTTTGTATAATTATATCATTTTCAAAATAGGTTGTCAATCTTTTCTTTTTTGTTGCAATAAAAAAGAATCGGCGTTTCCGATTCCTCCTTCTCTGTTATTACAGAATAAAAAATCATAGTTTCTAAACTCTGGATGCATACTAAATTTGAGGTGAGTTTTATGCAGCTACGCAGAGTTCCTTGCAGCCATGACTGCGCTTATCAAGAACATGGATTTTGCAAATTGGAATCCTCCAAAAATACAAACGCCGATTGTTTATACCGTCGATCTCTTTATATGCACATTACTCCACAGACGCTTCAAATGCCGCTCGCACATCCTTCGCCCCAATTACTTGGATTGCGGAATGATTCAGCATCAAATTCTTATAATTATGATAAGGAATGATACATTTGGTAAACCCTAGTCGCATAGCCTCCGTGATTCGTTCTTCCACATGAGATACCGCACGTAGCTCTCCTGCCAAACCGATTTCTCCAATAGCAATGGTTTGCTCCTCAATCGGAACATCTTTCAAACTAGAGATTAGTGCAATCGCCACTGCTAAATCGGCAGACGGTTCATCTATTCGCAAACCACCTACAATATTGACATACACATCTAAATTGGAAAAATAATATCCGGCTCGTTTTTCCAACACTGCTAAAAGCAGCGCAATCCGATTATAATCAAACCCGGTCGCCATTCGCCGTGGATTCCCAAAACCAGTGGTAGTTGCCAATGCCTGAATTTCCGCCATAATCGGACGGCTTCCCTCCATAATGCAAGTTACAGCCGTGCCGGATACATTCTTGGGACGACCGGACAGCATCATTTGAGATGGATTATCTACCTGCTCCAAGCCACGCTGTGTCATATTGAATACACCAATTTCATTGGTAGAACCATATCGATTCTTTACTGCTCGCAAAATACGGTATGTCATATGACGATCACCTTCAAAATACAACACCGCATCCACAATGTGTTCCAGTACCTTCGGACCTGCAATGGCACCGTCTTTATTCACATGACCTACTATAATAGTGGGAATTTCTAAAGACTTTGCTACCTGCATCAATCCATTGGTACATTCTCGTACTTGTGTCACGCTGCCGGGCGAAGACGATAATTCGGTGTGATTCATGGTCTGGATGGAATCAATAATCACCAAATCCGGTTTTTCCAACCGAATATGCTCCAGCACTGCCTGCAAGTTTGTTTCTGTAAGAAGCAATAAGTTTTCACTGCTCACTTGCAGCCGTGCAGCACGAAGTTTAATCTGCCGAGCAGACTCCTCTCCGCTGACATATAAAATACGATACCGCTCCCCTAAATACTGACAAATCTGAAGAAGCATAGTAGATTTACCGATACCGGGATCACCACTCATCAAAATTAAAGAGCCTTTTACAATGCCGCCACCTAATACTCGATCCAACTCACTTAACCCGGTATGATAGCGTTCTTCTTCACTGGAAGAGATCTCAGCAAGTTTAACGGGACGCATCCCTGCCGTTCCGGAAGTGATTCCGACAGCGCTTCCAAGGGTTTTCGGTGCGGCGGATTTCACTTCTTCGTTCATGCTGTTCCATTCGCCACAACCGGGACATTTTCCGTACCATTTGGCGGACTCATATCCACACTCTGAACAAATATAATACGTCTTTGCTTTTGCTGCCATGATGATGCCTCATTTCTGTTGGATCTTATCTATTTATTATAGTGGAAAACAGAGGTTGTTGCAAGAGGTGATGTGGTTGCCGCAAAATAATCCAACAGTCCGCAATAAATAGAAAATGCCATTTCATTTTGATAAGTATCATCACATAGTTTTTGTGCTTCCTCCAAATTAGATAAAAAACCACACTCTACTATTACAGCAGGAATCGTTGCATTCCGCAACAGATAAATCGTCTTTTCTGCTGCTTTTGCCTGCCGCTTATTTTCCTGTTGCAATAATGTTACCACGCTGCTTTGAATGGTATCTGCCAGCAGACTGCTGTTTTCATGATTAGTAGAATAAAAAACCTGTGCGCCATGAAGTGCTGCATGATCAAAATAATTTTGATGAACGCTGACAAAAATGCTTTCCGGGTGTAATTCCATCTGATGCAACCGCATTTTCATATCAGATTTCTTCCGTTCCGCTAAAGTGGACAATGTATTGTCTCCGATAAAATCATCCCCTGTCCGAGTTAAAATCACTTGGAATCCGGAAGATTCCAGTAATTCTTTCAGCTTAAAGGTAATAGACAGATTGATGTCCTTTTCTGGCTGTACGGACTTCCCCACAGCACCTCCATCCTCTCCTCCATGTCCTGCATCTAAAATCACCGAATACGGTGTGTGGCTGACCGTAGAGGCTTGTTTCGCCACATGAAGGTATGCCCCTATTGTGCTATAAACAAAAAATCCACAGGCAACAAACAGTACCATTAGATAAAAACAAAGCGACCATTTTTTATGATCTGATTTCATATTCGCACCACCTAATTGGAAACAGTCGATTCCAATTTTTATGCGACAAAAAAATTTTTATGCCAAATAAAAAAGCAAGAACTTGGATAAATCCTTGCTTCTGTTCCATTATTCATTTTCCAGTTTTGAAATACGTCTGCAATCTTCGCACAAACCATAAATGGACATTTTCACCTGTGTTGCTTCAAACCCATACTCTTGCTTTACAAAACTACGGACCTCATCAAAGGGGTTATCTTCAATATCCACAATACTACCGCATTTTAGGCAAATAATGTGGTAATGGTGTTTATTTTCTCCAACAGTATGGTCGTCTTGCATCCCCATCATATAGATTTTATTCAGCAAGTCCATATCTTCCAACATCTTCAGTGTACGATACACTGTTGCAAGACCAATCGACTTGTCCCGCTCCTGTACATAGGAATAAATATCTTTGGGGTGAACGTGCCAACCGACCTGATAAGCTACTGCTTCTAAGATGATTTTACGCTGTGTGGTCACGCGAAAGCCTGCATCGTGAAGAACCTCCACCATTGCATGCAGTAAGTGCTGTGTTGTTTCTGATTTGTGATATTCAATGGGTGTTAAATCTTTATGCATTAGAAAAACTTCCGTCCTATTTTTAAAAAGCTATATTTTATATTTAACAACTTTTTACAAAAAAAGTCAATGGATAAACGACCGTTTTTTCTCAATTAGATAACCCTTAAACAACTTCCATCAAAAAAGTCACACTTTTAAATAAAAGTGTGACTTTTTTCTATCTTATTTCGTTGTAATTGTTTTCACTGTACTCCACCCACTGGCAAAATTCTTCTTTGTTGCAGTGGTTTGGTAGGTTCGCATACGAACATAGTATTTTTGATTGGATTTTAATCCACGAATAGCAGTTGAACTTGTCGTATTTTTTGTGATAGTTACGGTTTGCGCATTCTTAAACGTACTATCTGTTGCATACTGTAATTGATACCCTGCTACCTGTGCGGTTTGGCTTTTCCAAGCCGCAATAATCGTTCTTTTTTCTGCATTCAAATTTGTAATAGCAGCTTTTTTAGGGAAAACTTGGAACTTCAGAGAGGTTTTCCCATGATATCCACCTTTAAATTTTATCGTAACCTGATATTCCCCTACATTCTTCCGTCCTTTTGCATAAGATACAGTATAGTGTTTTCCTTTCACTAACGATTTCCCGTTTTTATCCTGAATAACAACTGCCGGTGTTTTTACTTTTCCGTTGTATGTATATTGAGTTTTAGAAAGGCGAAGTGTGCTAAGTCGATTTTTTGTTGCTGCTACAGTTTTTATTTTTGTTTTTCCACAGGTAATCGTTCCGCCATTTGTAGTACCTTTTGCATTGCAACGATACAACTTTTTACCGGAGGTTGTAAAGGTTGGTGTCTCCGTATATTTTACAAAGCGATAGGTGTGCTGATTCGTTGTTGGAATTTCTTCCGGATACTCGATAATATACCCGCATATATGATCACCAACATCGTAATCACAAATCTTTCCGGCAGTTATGCCCGGAATGATACAATTTGGCTTTGTTGGCGTAACCAGATTACTAAAGTGGTGTGGAGTCAAGTTCGTTTGATAAGCCCCACATCCGGCGCAAACAGTAATATGACCGGCTTCGATAGAACCATCCCAATCCCATCCTTCTCCGCAAGTATCTTTCACAAGTACTTTTGCGGCACCGGTTCCAAGATCGGTTACTTTTTGATTTAAAATATTTTTCCAAATAGAGGTATCATTTACAATTACATCTTGTACTTCATTTTGATATGTTTCCAAACTGTTGGTAATAAACCATTGATCTAGTGTGATTCTATGGCTTATAAAGCTATTTTTTGCTTTACAATTTGGGCAAGTATCTGATAATTCATCAAATACTTTTTTGCAGTTTTCACAGGTATATTCCTGCTTTGTAGTGTCCTCTGCCAAGGGCGCTTCCCCACTATTGGTCAGATAACAGGCACCCATTTGAATTCTTGCCATTTTCCCTGTGGTGAGCAAAAGCGTTGCATTGCTTTTGACGTTATCACAAGAAAAAAGCACATTACCAGCAATAATAAGACTGCCAAAAAAGGAATCATTCTCTTTCGGTACAAACTGAAATGCAGAACCGCGCTCCATATGATTAATCAGTTGTCCGCCAAGCAAACGCACAGACGCCGCACCGCCCGGTGCCGAAACTACTGCATTGCTCCCTGTTTTTGCAGATACACTGCGATAATTTACATTTTCCCCTAATGTCATAATCGCATTGTAGTTTGTAAAATTTACATTTCCACTGTTAATTTGAACCACACTGGCGTTGGGATTTACAGAATTGAATACAATAGAGCCCAGCGTATTCGTTGAGTCAATGAATGCAACATCTGCATTCTGATCAATTTGGAATAGAGCAGGGACTTCGGAAGAATTACTTGTAACAATCAGATTGTGTCCGTTTAAATCTAAGATTACATTCCGGTTTTCAATGGCAATTGTAATTTCCTGCCCTTTTTTTAAATTCTTTACCACAATGTTCTTTTCCAATTTGATGCAAACAGGCCGCTCATAGGCAGGAGAACTTGTTGTTTGCTCCAGTAAAGATTTCAAACTCTCGTAGCTATCCACCGAATAGTGTAGGTCTACGGTTGTGGATACCGCACTGGCAAT
Source organism: uncultured Eubacteriales bacterium (assembly GCA_934476545.1). GTDB lineage: Bacteria > Bacillota > Clostridia > Oscillospirales > Acutalibacteraceae > UMGS1071. Next base: position 8,968 of record CAKSOB010000030.1, read on the forward strand.
CTTTGCCGGAATCGCCGCACTTACCGTTGCTAGTAATAAGGCTGCCAACAATCCGGTCAACACACGTTTCACTTTCATACTTCTTTCTCTCCTTTTCACATTCTTATCATCCAAACCTCTTTGGTTTGGGAAAAGCATAACACAATATTGATAAAATTACAAGTAATTCTTGTTGTTTTTTGGAATGTATTCCTATATAGTTACAGTCTGACATCTTTTTTTCATTTATAGTCTTTATAAATCAATTTTGAAAAACAAGCCGGAAAATAATTTTGATTCTCCCATTGACATTTCTAGAAAAACAAGTTATACTTTAATAGTTAAAAGCGTTAAAGTAAGGAGGATCATTATGGACGCTAGAAAAGGCAATATGATGTCTGTTCGGTCAGACGTTAAAGTATTGGATGCTACCATCCGCGACGGAGGTTTGTGCAACAATTTTGAATTTACCGACGAGTTTGTACGTGCTCTTTATAAAACCAACATCGCTTGCGGTGTAGACTATATGGAATTTGGCTATAAGGCTTCTAAAGATTTGTTTGACGTGAACGAATTTGGCAAATGGAAATTCTGCGATGAAGAAGATCTCCGTACCATTGTTGGCGAAAATAACTCTCAAATGAAAATTGCCGTTATGGCAGACGTTGGTCGCTGTGACTTCAAACGTGACTTCCTCCCAAAAGAAGAAAGCGTTATTGACATGGTTCGTGTCGCCTGCTATATTCACCAGATTCCATCTGCGTTGGAGATGGTAGAATACTTCCACGAACTGGGTTACGAAACCACCTGTAACATCATGGCAATCAGCCAAGCAACCGAATCTCAAATTGAATCCGCCTTAGAAATGCTGGGACAAAGCCATGTAGATGTCATCTATCTGGTAGACTCTTACGGCAGCTTCTACCCGGAAAATATTTCTGATCTGGCAAGAAAGTATGTAGAGTTAGGCGAAAAATTCGGCAAAAAAATCGGATTCCACGCCCACAACAACCAGACCTTGGCATTTGCCAACACCATCGAAACCATGTCCTACGGTGTCAGCTACTTGGATGCAACTGCCAATGCCATGGGACGTGGCGCAGGCAACTGTGCAATGGAATTGCTGTTGGGTTTCCTGAAGAATCCAAAGTACAGCCTCTATGCCCTGCTTGAATTTATTGAAGAGTATATGCTGCCACTGAAAGCAAGCGGTATTGTTTGGGGCTTTGATATTCAATATATGCTTACCGGTCAACTTAACCGCCATCCGAGAGAAGCCATCAAATTTACCGCAGACCACCGAACAGACTACTGCGAATTTTACAAAACCTTATCTGACGATTAATCGTTTGCCATATAAAAATCCCCTCAGAGAAGCATCGAACTCTCTGAGGGGATTTTTTATAACTCTTTTACCATGGTGACATGTGGGCAAAATTCATCTATATGAATATCATTCAGGCTATGGTAGCCTTGCTTTTCGTAAAAAGCTTGTACTCGACACTGTGCGGATAGAGAAATTCTATCGCAGTGCAAACGATGGGCTTCTTCCTCCAGTGTTTGCAGAACAACCGCACCTAAATGCTGATTGCGATGGGATTTGGCAACTGCAACACGACCGATATGATACCCGGTTTCATCTTGATACAAGCGACCGGTAGCTACCGGAAGTTCTCCGTCATAGAGTACCACATGGGTTGCAGTGTTATCAATTTCATCAAATTCGGTGGTGAATCCTTGCTCCTTTTGGAACACTTCTTCCCGAATAGATATCGCATCCAGATTATTTTTTAATCCAACTGCCAACTTTTTTCTGTATGATTTCATTTTACAACACCTTGGATAAAAATTCCTTCAGGCGGTCACTCTTTGGGTTTTGGAAGAATTCTTGGGGTGGTCCCTGCTCTACAATTCTTCCGTCTGCCATAAAGATTACACGGGATGCAACTTCTCTGGCGAAACCCATTTCATGGGTAACAACAATCATGGTCATACCATCATCTGCCAGTTCTTTCATCAGCTGCAAAACCTCACCAACCATCTCCGGATCCAATGCGGAGGTCGGTTCATCAAACAGCATTACGTCCGGATTCATTGCCAAGGCACGAACGATTGCAATACGCTGCTTCTGTCCACCGGAAAGCTGCGCAGGATACTGTTCCGCTTTGTCGAGCAGACCAACCTTTTTCAGCAAAGCCTCCGCTTTGGCATCTGCCTCTTCTTGAGAAAGTAATCCGAGTTTTGTCGGTGCTAAGGTAATGTTCTTCCGAATGGTCATATGCGGAAACAGATTAAAGTGCTGAAATACCATGCCCATCTTTTGACGCATATGATTAACCTCGGATGTTTTTGCACGGGTAATGTCTTTTCCCTCAAACAAAATTTCTCCGGAGGTTGGTTTTTCCAAAAGGTTCAAGCAACGAAGAAAGGTACTTTTACCGGAACCAGACGGTCCGATAATAACAACCTTTTCGCCCTGTTCAATATGCTCGGAAATATCTTTTAACACTTCCAGCTTTCCAAAGGACTTATGTAAATGCTTAACGTCGATCATTTTTAGCAAGTCTCCTTTCCAGTCTGGATACAAGATAGGTCAGGAACATAACGATGACCAAATAAATTGCTGCTACGGCAAGCAACGGTAAGAATGCGTTATAGGTATCACTTCGGATTTGGTCGCCGCCCTTTGTCAAATCGTTAATGGCGATATAGCCGGCAACGGAAGTTTCCTTCAGCAATACAATAAACTCATTTGCCAATGCCGGCAAGACATTTTTAAATGCCTGCGGCAAAACAATCAGCATCATAGTTCTGCGATAAGAAAATCCAAGGCTGGCACCGGCTTCAAATTGACCGTTATCAATGGACATAATACCGGAACGCACAATTTCTGCAACATAGGCAGCCGAGTTTAAACCGAAGGCTAAAATTGCCACAAACAGCTTATTGATTGGCACGGATGCAAAAATTACAAAGTAAATAATCAACAACTGAACGATAACCGGCGTACCACGAATGACTGTCAAATAAACTCGGCAAAGAATATTGGGTACAATCAGCTTTCCTGTTTTATCGTGGGTAGTACGGATAATCGCAATAAAAAAGCCTAACGCAATACCCAAAACAACTGCGGCAATCGTAATGATCATGGTATTTCCAAGACCTTGGAGCAACCATGTCCATCTTGATTTTACAATAAACGTGTCATAGAATTGTTCAAAAAAATCTCCCACGCAACACACTCCTTTCTCTTTACAAACCAAAAGGCTGTCCAAAACGGATAGCCTTTTGTCAACGATTCAAACTGTATACTTAGTTATTTCTAACAATAATTACCTGATGAGAGGTAGCGTAGGAATCTGTAAATGCAACGTTCTTCTCTCTGTCCGGAGTAACGGAAAGACCTGCAACACCAACCTGTGCCTTACCGGACTGTACCGCAGCAACAACAGAATCGAATGCCATATCTTCAACAGTCAGGTCATAGCCCAAAGTATCGCAAACAGCCTGCATCATGTCTACGTCAAAGCCAACAACCTTGCTGCCGTCTGTGCTCTCGTATGGTGGGAACTCTGCATTGGTTGCCATAACGATGGTACCGTTATCACGAGAAACATCTTCCGGAGAAGTGTATGGATCGTTACCGGTGTCGTCACCGATCCAGTTCTTTGTGATCTTATCCATGGTGCCGTTTTCTTTCAGAGTCTTCAACGCATCATTGATCTTATCCCGCAGCTCTGTGTTGTCCTTAGCAACTGCGATTGCGTAGCTCTCTGTTGCAAATTCTTCGTCCAGAATCTTCAGGTCACTGTTCTTCTCAACGAAAGCCTTTGCCGGCTCCAAGTCGATAATTACAGCGTCGATCTTGCCCTGCTTCAAAGCCTGAACAGCGTCTACGCCCTTGTTGTACTTTTCAACAGTTGCGCCCTCTACATCACTGGCAAGAACTTGACCGGTTGTACCCAACTGAACACCGATAGATTTGCCTACCAAATCGTCAGCAGAATTTACAGTGTTTGCAGGAGCTGTGGAGGTGCTATCTCCACAACCTGTCAAAACAGTCAGGGACATTGCGCCTGCCAGAACGCCAACCGCTGCAACAGAAATAACTTTTTTCATTTTCATTTTATTCAATCCTTTCATTCTCTCTATACCATACTCCACATTCTAATACAAACCGAATATTTTTTCAAGAAGAATTTACAATTTGTTTGAAATTTCCGGGGAAATTTCGCATAATTCTCGGAAAAAAAGCTGTTATCAATACCTATTATTTTACTTCTTATTGAAAGGGTTTGTTTTTTTGCTTGCATAAACCCTGTATAAATATTTGTAAAATTTATACATATTCAATTCCAATTTTATTGAAATAAGGTTGCGGCTTTCTTTACTGCCATTTCATAAAGGTCAAAATACTGTTCTGTGCGAACCTCTCCCGTTTCCAGCGGCCATTGCCATTCATTTTCGCAAATGTTTGCATAATCGTAATCTTCATCCTCGCTGATATTCCGGAATAAAGAGGAAAGCCCGCCTGTTTTGCCTTGTTTCTTTTCCTTGCGCTTTAAGAATTGTCGCTTCATCAAGGTGCGATCATTTAACTTTCCAATGCTTTTACACCCATCTGCTATTAAAGATTCCAACTCTTCTACGGAAACTGTTTGTCCTAAAGCTTCGGTGGCAAGCTGCTGATAAAAAGAAGCAACCACTCGACAAAGCGTAGCATCTAACGGAACCGTTTTTCGTAAATCGAACTTTGTTGGCAGCATTGCAGTTTCATAACGAAGAAGGATAATATCCAGCGCCGATTCTACTTGGTTTTTACTGTCTGTGGCCGTTTGGCCAGGGTTTAAACGATGAACCATTTCTTCGCTGTATCGAATAAAAGGAAACACTTCCTCCTCCAAAACACAGTAGCACTGCAAACCTAAACAATATGCAGACAGTACCTCTTCTCCCTTATGCTCCTGTGCGGAACGGAAAAGAACTTCTAATGAAAGGGTCGAAAGCCCATTACACAAATCACGAGCATCCTCTTGAGCTTTCGAAAAAAGCAAGCTATACGCAAACAGAGCAGGACCTTGTAACCCTAACAAAAAAGCATCCTGCTGCTCTTTCGAATAAGAGGACTTCTCTCCTAAGGAACGAACTCCATGAAAATAATGGCAAATAATCGCTGACATTGTTATTCCCCCTTGAAAAATTCTTCCAAGTCTTTTGGCAAAGGAAGCCGAAACTCCATCACCTCTTTCGTAACAGGATGCTGAAATGCTGCGTACCCGCAATGTAGTGCTTGTCGTGAAAGAGATTCTCGACTGCCGCCGTACATATCGTCCCCTGCCAGTGGATGGCCAATTGCAGAAAAATGCACCCGAATTTGATGAGTACGTCCTGTTTCTAAAGAAATTTCCAGTAAGGTATGATGATTCTTTGTTTCTAATGCTTTCCAATGGGTAACAGCCTTTTGACCGCCTTCCCCCACTTCTCTTTGAATCCCATGCCCCTCTTTTAAGCGAATCGGTGCATCAATAGTATCGGCTCCTTGCAGAACTCCTTCACAAATGGCATAGTATCGTTTCTCCACACCAAATGCCAATAAAGAAGCGCTGTAACAATGCTTTGCCAACACCAACAATCCACTGGTGTTTTTATCCAAGCGGTAAATCGGATGAAAGGCAAATTCCTCTCCACGACGTTCCATCTCATACGCTACTGCATTGGCAAGGCTATCTCTGTCATGTCCCGGAGTCGGATATACTGGCATAAAACTGGGCTTATCTATAACCATCACATCCGGGTCTTCATAGACAATGGAGAGCGGTAATGGATAAGGTTCGACGTTGCTTTCTGTTTCCGGCAACTTTAATCGAACCACATCGCCATCAAAGATTGTCTTTGTTACATAGGCATGTTCCCCGTTTATGGTAATCCCGTCATAAACCCATTTTAACCGTGTTAAAATGCCCACGGATACTTCACAAGGACCCCGAAGAAAAGATTTCAGCTTTGCGCCATCATATTGTTTTGGAACGACAAATGTCAGCTCTCGCAAAGAATCACCTTTCCTTTCATAATAAAACAGGCGGCATTTCTGCCGCCATGGGATTATTTTACTTCTACTGTCCAGTTCAGCTTGTCTTCCAATTTGCCCCACTGAATTCCGGTGAGGGTGTCATACAACTTTTGAGAGATTGGACCAATCTCGCCGTTATTGATAATCATGATGTTATCCTCCCACTTCAAGTGACCGATTGGGGAGATAACCGCAGCAGTACCAGTACCGAATGCTTCTTTCAGACGACCATCTTTTGCTGCTTCTGCAATTTCTTCAATGGAAATCTGGCGTTCTGTTACCTTCATGC
>CAKSOB010000031.1 GCA_934476545.1 uncultured Eubacteriales bacterium
CTGCAATTTTGTAACGGCAGGAGCCTAGGGCGGAAGAAGGAGTATACATCATACGCTCCAGTTCTTCTGCGTCCTCCTTGCTCATATCATACAGATTATCATTCAGAACACCTACAATGCCATTTGCAGCACCGTAAACCGCAGTGATGCAATCAGCATCCAGCGCAGTACGAATTACACCGTAAGCACTGGCATTGATAACGGAAGTAGGGCCTCCGGATTGACCGATAATACATGCGCCTCTTAATTCACTCATGGTTGAATCCTCCAAAATTTCAATACTTTTTTCTTCTGAGAATATACATTTAGTATACCACATTGCAAAAACGATGGCAACGGTTTCCACAAAGTTCTTGTAGAAAATAAACTATCCATCTCAAATAATTTGTGCAGAGCAAATAAAAAAGACATCTCAAAATTGGTTCTGAGGTGTCTTTTTCGTGTTTGTTTTATGCGTTTTCCCGAATCATAGCAGCCAATACTTTCTCGGCTTCTACAGCATCGGCTTTACCGCGAGAGTTCTTCATAACGTAGCCCAACAGAGATTTGAGCGCTTTTTCCTTACCGCCCAAGTAGTCTGCCACAGCGTTTGGACTGTTGGCAATGGACTCACTGCACAGCTTGCGGAGGGTATCCTCATCAATGCCGCCCATATCATTTTCGGAGATAAAGTCGGCGTAAGGCTTGCCTTCATCTAGCATTTTTTCCAGTGTGGACTTCATCAGGTTATTTTTGATTTTGCCGCTTTCCAGCAACAGAACCAAATCCCGCAGATATTCCGGTGAAATGGAAATCTCAAAGGTTTCCTTTTCGGCTTCTGTTTCCACACGGCGGAATACCTGACCGATGATGCAGTTTGCAACGGTCTTTTTGTTTTGAACACCTTCGGAAGCGGCTTCAAAATACTCTGCAATCCGACGATATTTTGTCAGCAGTGCAGCGTCGGTTTCGGATAAACCGATTTCATTTACATAACGCTCCACCTTTTGATCCGGCAGCTCCGGTAGCTCGGCAGAAAGACGAGCAACGGTTTCCGGATCTACGGAGATAGTAACCAAGTCCGGATCACGGAAGTAACGGTAGTCGTTGGCATCTTCCTTGCCACGCATACTCTCGGTGCGATCCTCTTCTACGATGTAACGCAGAGTTTCCTGCTCTACTTGCTCGCCGCTGTCCAGAATGTCGGTTTGGCGTTCAATCTCATACCGCATGGCACGTTCCATGAAGGTGTAGGAGTTCATGTTTTTAATCTCGGTACGAGTGCCGTATTCCTCGCTGCCCATAGGACGCAGGGAGATGTTAACGTCGCTTCGCACACTGCCTTCCTGCATTCGGCAGTCGGATACACCGATGTAGCGCATGATGCTTTGCAGCTTTTCCATGTACTCCCGTGCTTCTTCAATGCTGCGGATATCCGGCTCGGATACAATCTCAATCAGCGGAACGCCGCCACGGTTATAGTCTACATAGGTGCCACCCTTTTGGTGAACCAGTTTGCCCGCATCTTCTTCGATGTGAATGTGGTTAATGCGAATTTTTCTGCCGTTGGACAGCTTGATGTAGCCGTTTTTGCACAGCGGCATATCGAACTGGGAAATTTGATATGCTTTTGGCAGGTCGGGATAGCAGTAGTTTTTTCTGTCCATCTTAGAAATCGGAGCGATTTCGCAGTTGGTTGCCAAACCGGCCTTGATGGCATATTCCACAACCTGCTTGTTGAGAATCGGCAAGGTGCCCGGCAATCCGATGCACACCGGACAGCAGTGGGTGTTTTGGTCGCCGCCAAATTCTGTGGTGCAACTGCAGAAAATTTTCGTTTTGGTGGAAAGCTCTACGTGCGTTTCCAAGCCGCAGACGATTTCGTATTTCATAGTCTTACCCCCAATTCTGTTGCCTTAAATGCGTTTGCGCTTGTCATTTGCTCAAACTGATAAGCAGCATTCAGCACGGTAGCTTCGTCAAAGCGCTTGCCGATAATCTGCAAACCGATTGGCATTCCGTTTTTGTCAAAACCGCATGGAACGGAAACTGCCGGCAGACCTGCGATATTCACCGGAACAGTGCAAATATCGGTGAGGTAGTTTTCGGTAGCGCTTTGTTGTTTGTGACCGCTTTGGAATGCAGTCATCGGAACAGTAGGAGCAGCAATGAAATCGCAGTTTTTGAAGATTTCTTCAAAGGAAGCAACAATCTTGCCACGCACTGCCTGTGCCTTTTTATAGAACGCATCGTAGTAGCCGGCGCTCAGAACATAAGTACCCAGCAGGATACGGCGCTTTACTTCATCACCGAAGCCCTCGCTTCTGGTGCGGCAAATCATCTCGTTAATATCATTGTAGCTCGGAACCTTGTAGCCGTAACGAATACCGTCGTAACGACCCAAGTTAGAGGAGGCCTCTGCACAAGCGAGAATATAGTAAACCGGCAGACCGTAGTGAATTTCCGGCATGGAGAATTCTACAACCTCTGCGCCCAAATCTTTATATACCTGAATGGCGTTGTCCATTGCAGTTTGTACATCGCTGCCAATGCCCTCGAAGTATTCCTTGATGATACCTACCTTTTTGCCCTTGAGGCTGTTGCCCAAGGTTGGAACGGTTGGGTCACAACCCTGAGAGGTGGAGTCGTGGGTATCCTTCAATGCAATGGCATCGAATACGATAGCAGCATCTTCTACGGAAGTGGTGATCGGTCCGATTTGGTCAAAGCTGGATGCAAATGCGATCAAACCGTAACGGGATACGCTGCCGTAGGTTGGCTTCAAACCAACGATACCACAGAAGCTGGCAGGCTGACGGATAGATCCGCCGGTGTCGGAACCCAGCGCAAAAGCAGCCAGATTGCCGCCAACAGCAGAAGCGCCGCCGCCGGAGCTGCCGCCTGCTACATGGTTTAAGTTGTGTGGGTTTTTTGCGCCGCCAAAATAGGAGGTTTCGCAGGTGGAACCCATAGCGAACTCATCCATGTTGGTTTTACCCAACAGAACAGTGCCTTGGTTTTGGAGCAGCTCCCAAACGGTTGCATCGTAAATCGGCACATAGTTCTCTAACATTTTAGAGCAGCAGGTGGTTTCAATGCCACGGGTGGAAATATTATCCTTCAGTGTCATCGGGACACCTGCCAAAGGACCCAGCGGAAGATTTTTTGCAATGCGCTCGTCAATCTCTTTGGCAGAATCCAAAGCCAGATCCGGTGTTACTTTTACATAAGCGTTAAGGGAAGGGTTGTCCTGCTCAATGGCACGGAGATACTTCTCGGTCAACTCCACACAGGAAATCTGCTTTGTGGTGAGCAGTTCATTGATGGTTTTAATTGTTCCTTTCATCCTGATAACCCACCTTTCCTTAGGAGCGTTTCTTTACAAGGAAATAGCCGTCGTCTTGGCTTTCCGCATTGTAAAGAATTTCTTCTCGGGGGTAAGAGGGAACCACCTCATCCTCCCGCAGAACGTTAGACAGTTGATTGATATTATCAAAATCACAGCCATCGGTAGCAGCTGCGTTAATGGTATCCGCAAAGGAAATAATCTGGCTCATATCCTCTGTAAGCTGATCCAGTTCGGACTGGTCAATATACAGCTTGGAAAGTCTTGCCATTTGAATCACATCTTCGTGCGTTACTTTCATGTGGGGACTCCCTTTCAAAAAAATTAGTTGGTGCTGCGAATGCGAATATGCACTTCACGGAGCTGCTGCTCGGTAACCTCGGTTGGTGCGCCCAACAGCAGGTCTTGTGCATTGCTGTTCATTGGGAATGCAATGACCTCACGGATGTTTTCTTCGCCGGTGAGGAGCATCAGCATACGGTCAATACCCGGCGCCATACCTGCGTGTGGCGGAGCGCCGTATTTGAAGGCGTTATACAATGCGCCGAATTTTTCTGCAATGGTTTCTTCGGTGTAGCCTGCAATTTCAAAAGCACGGAGCATGATGTCCAAATCGTGGTTCCGAACAGCGCCGGAGGACAGCTCAATGCCGTTGCAAACGATGTCGTACTGATATGCCAGAATCTCAGTTGGATCTTTGGTGTTCAGTGCTTCCAGACCGCCCTGTGGCATGGAGAATGGGTTGTGGGTGAAAATGTGTTTGCCGGTTTCTTCGTCAATCTCATACATTGGGAAGTCTACGATGAAGCACATCTTAAAGCAATCCTCGTCGATGAGGTTCAGTCTTCTTGCTACTTCGTCACGAATTTGACCTGCCAGCTTTGCAGCAGCCATTTCTTCGTCAGCAATAAAGTACAATACACAACCCGGCTTCAGGGCAGCTTTTTCTGCTAGAACAGCCTTTTGGTCGTCAGGGATGAACTTGTCGATCGGGCCCAGGTAGGTCATCTCGTCGGTAACCTTAATGTAGCCCAGACCCATCATACCCAGTTCTTCTCTTGCGTATTTCTCCATCTTCTCAAAGAAGCCCTTGGACTGGGAAGCAGCGTTCGGCACATTGATGGCACGAACGGTCTTGCCCTTAAACGGCTTAAAGGTAGACTCCTCAAAGATTTCGGATACGTCTACGATTTCCAGTGGGTTTCTCAAATCCGGCTTGTCGGTACCATAGCGAAGCATTGCCTCTTTGTATGGAATCCGTGGGAACGGAGCAGGGGAAACCGGCTTGTCGCTGAACTTGGTGAATACTTCGTACAGCACTTCTTCTGCAATCTTCAGAACATCTTCCTGTGTTGCAAATGCCATTTCAAAGTCCAGCTGATAGAATTCACCCGGAGAGCGGTCTGCTCTGGCGTCTTCATCACGGAAGCAGGGAGCGATCTGGAAGTAACGGTCAAAACCGGATACCATCAAAAGCTGCTTGAAAATCTGTGGAGCCTGTGGCAAAGCGTAGAACTTTCCGTGGTGCTTTCTGCTTGGAATCAGGTAATCTCTTGCGCCTTCCGGAGAGGAGGTGGAGAGGATTGGAGTTTGAATATCCAAGAAGCCCATCTCTGTCATCTTGTTTCGCAGGAAGGAAATCACCTGAGAACGCATGATGATGTTGTTGTGTACCTTTGGGTTCCGCAGGTCTAAGAAGCGATACTTCAAACGAACATCTTCCTTAACCTCTTTGGAGGTTTCTACCTCAAATGGCAGGTTGTTTGGGGACTTGCCCAGAACACGCAGGGTTTCTGCCATTACTTCTACCGTACCGGTAGCCAGTTTTGGGTTGATGGTTTCTTCATCACGGAGTACCACTTTACCGCCGGCGGTGAGCGCACACTCCTTGTGAACGTCTTTGAGCAGCTCGTCGTTATGCACAACCACCTGCACAACGCCGTATTGGTCACGGAGATCTAAAAAAATAACGCCGCCGTGGTCACGGATGTTTTCTACCCATCCGGCAACACGCACGTCTTTTCCAATGTCATTTTCGCTGACAGCACCACACAGGTGTGTCCGATATTCATTCACACAAAGCATATTGTAGATCCTTTCTAGAAATAAAAGTTCGGTCGCATGGTAAGCGGGTACACCTTACCACTTTAATACATACATTTGGAATTATAACACAATTTCGCAAAAATTGCACTATGAAAATACAAATTTTCAAAAAATATAGGGGTTGCAGTTCTGCGGTTTCTATGAAAAATTTTCGGGTATTTAGAATGTAATCTCCGTTACGTTTCGGGACAACAAAAAGGATGCTCTTTGAAAAGCATTCCCTGCCATTTCTTGGATTATGCCGCTGTCCCCGGGCTTGTGGGTATAACGGCACAAAAATCACAAAAGCTAGCAGAAAAGGAGGAGCGCTATGGAGGTTTTAAAGATATTATTTACGTCGTTCACATCGGTGGCAGCGTTGTTTTTTCTGACAAAGCTGATGGGTAATCGGCAAATGTCCCAGTTGAGTATGTTTGATTATATTAACGGTATTACCATCGGTTCCATTGCCGCAGAAATGGCAACGTCCATTGACGGCGATTTTTGGCAGCCACTGGTTGCTATGGGTGTATATGGAGCGTTGTCGATTTTGATTTCTTTTGTAACAGAGCGGTCTATGAAATTGCGTCGCTTCCTTACGGGAAAACCCTTGGTATTGTATGAAAAAGGCAAGCTATACCGTTGGAATTTGCAAAAAGCAAAGCTGGATGTCAACGAGTTTTTAACCCAATGTCGTTCCAATGGCTACTTCGATTTAAGTCAACTGGAAGCGGCGATTTTAGAAACCAATGGACGGGTCAGCTTTTTGCCTAAGGGAGAATATCGTCCGGTTACGCCGTCGGACTTGGAATTGCAGGTGAGTAAGGATGGATTAGTGGCAAATGTGATTATTGACGGAAAAGTGATGGAGGAAAACTTAAAGAATATCGGCAATAATCGAGAGTGGTTGGAAAAACAACTGCAACAAAACCACCTTACCGTAAAAGAAATTTTGCTGGCAACCTGCGACCAACAGAATCAGTTTACGGTTTATAAGCGGATTCCGGAGGGAAAGGAACGAGATTTACTGCAATAGGTTGAGAAAGTTTTGTGAAAAAATTTTGTATTCTGTTCGATTCTATGCTATACTGATACAAAATTAGGGGAAAAGAGGACAAGGGAATGCAAAGAAAATTCTACACATCTTTGGTGGAGAAGATCCGTTCAAATCCATTGTTGTGCAAAGTTGTAACCATACTCTGCAAAGGGCTGCCGTGGCTTGTGGTAGCAGCGTATGGCGTCACTTTGGTGGTTCTGCTTTGCACATGGAACTTGAAATGGATTTTCTTTGTAATTGTTCCGGCAGTCACGGTGGTTCTGGTTACGCTGTTGCGCAATGCGTTAAATCGTCCTCGCCCCTTTGAACGGTACGGGTACACGCCCTTGGTTTCTCACGGAAAAGGAAAGTCCTTTCCCAGTCGGCACACCGCTTGTGCTGTTGTCATTGGTATGGCGTGTTATTATGTGCATCCGGCGTATGGAATCCCCATGTTGGTTTTGTCGGCAGCCGTTGGCGTTACACGAGTAATGGCAGGCGTGCATCACATCATGGATGTCCTTGCCGGAGCCGCCATCAGTGTGGCTTGCGGATTATTGGGATTCGTTGTGTTTGCACCGTTGTTTGGTTTATAAAAAAGAAATTCCCTACCGCATCCATTTTGCATGGAACGATAGGGAAGAAGAAAGCTCCTGGGATTTTTATCCGAGGAGCTTTCTTTATGATGTTATGTAAGAATCAAACACCAACCATTGGGCCAAAGACTGCCAGCAGGAAGCCTGCTGCAACAGCGGAACCGATAACACCGGCTACGTTTGGACCCATAGCGTGCATCAGCAAGAAGTTGGAAGGATTTTCCTTTTGACCAACGATTTGGGATACACGAGCAGCCATCGGAACAGCGGAAACACCGGCGGAACCGATCAGTGGGTTGATCTTGCCCTTGCTCAAGATGCACATCAGCTTACCGAGCAGCAAGCCGCCAACGGTAGAGAATGCGAATGCGAACAGACCAAGGATGATAACATAGATGGTTTGTACGGACAGGAAGGTGGTACCGGTTGCTTTGGCACCAACGCAGAGTCCGAGGAAAATGGTAACAATGTTCATCATTGCGTTCTGTGCTGTGTCGGACAGACGATCTGTCACGCCGCACTCCTTAAACAGGTTACCCAGCATCAGGCAGCCCAGCAGCGGAGCAACGGATGGGAGCAGCAGAGAAACGAACAGTGTAACGATGATTGGGAAGATGATCTTCTCAGTCTTGGAAACAACACGGAGCTGCTCCATTTTGATCTGACGCTCTTTCTTTGTGGTGAAGAGCTTCATCAGCGGTGGCTGAATGATCGGGATCAACGCCATGTAAGAGTATGCTGCAACAGCGATTGCAGGCATCAAGTGGTCAGCCAGCTTACCGGTGAGGTAAATCGCAGTCGGACCGTCGGCACCGCCGATGATACCGATTGCAGCAGCTTCCGGACCGGTAAAGCCCAAGACAGTTGCGCCGATAAATGCCATGTAAACACCAAACTGTGCCGCCGCACCCAAGAACAAGGAGTTCGGGTTTGACAGAAGAGGACCGAAGTCCGTCATTGCACCAACGCCTAGGAAGATCAGACATGGGAAGATCGGCAAGCCTTGTGTCAGGAAGTCCAGCAAACCGGTGCTGTTGTGATCCGGAGTCAGCATACCGGTCAGTGGCAGGTTGGCAAGCAAAATACCAAATGCAATCGGAACCATCAGAAGCGGTTCAAATTTTCTGAAAATGCCCAGATACAACAAAAGCAAGGAGATCAGCAGCATAACTGCTTCCTGCCAAGAGATGTTGGCAAATCCGGACTGCATCCAGAGGTTATACAATGAATCAAGAATTGACATGTAAAAGTACCTCCTTTAGCTCAGGACGACGATGGGATCTCCGGTGTCGAGCTGAGCGCCCGGCTTTGCAACAACTTGTGCAACCGTGCCGTCTTTTGGAGCGAAGATTTCATTTTCCATTTTCATGGCCTCAAGCACAGCGACCAGATCGCCGTTCTTCACAGCCTGACCTTGGTTTACGCAAATCTTGAGAATAACACCGGGCATTGGAGAGGTTACAGGCTCTCCGCCGGCAACAGGGGCAGCAGCAGGAGCAGCCGCCGCTGCCGGAGCTGCAGCAACAGGAGCCGCAGCAACCGGGGCAGCAACTACGGGTGCCGGAGTGTCTTGAACGCTTACCAGAATGGCTTCGCCTCTTTCCACTTCAACCTCGTAGTCTTTACCCTTCAGTGAAACCAGATATTTCATAACTACAATTCCTCCGATATAGATTACTTCGTAACTTCTTTAATGGACTTGAACCGAAGCTCGTTCAGCGGTGCGTCCAGTTGGTCGGCAACGATTGCCATAATCATGGCGGCAGTTGCGTCATCCACGTCATACAGCTTTACATCGCCGAGGGAACCGTCTGCTACCTTCATGCCGGCAGGAATTGCCGGTTTGCTGTCAGCAACAGGCGCGGCAGCCGGAGCAGCAGGCGCAGCTTCCGTCTTTTTTGTGCCGTTCTCAATACCGCGAACAACAGCGGAGAGGATACGAATGAAGATGTTCAAAATCAGAAGAACAGCGAAAACGATCGCAAATCCGATCAGCGCAAAAATCAACGCCTCGCCAATACTGATCTTGAAGCTGGGGTCGGAAGTATCCACCGCTTTGCCGACTGTGGCGGCAACATTATTTAAAACAGCAGGCATAAACATACAGAACCCCCCTTAGTCTTCTAACTTGCGAATTTTGTAGCTAGCCTTATTTTCTTCTTTTTCTTTCCGAACCTCGAAGAATTTTTCAGCAATCTGTGGGAATGCAATGTAGGACAGAACATCCTCGTCACATCTTGCCACGTCGCCCAGTTCTTTCTTTGTTTCATCAAAGACCGGCGCCAAGGTGTCTGCAAAACGGCAGGTAATCGGCTGCTCGTCGCCAAGAATCTTCTTTTCCAAAGCCTTGTCAACTTCGCCCGGAGCCTTACCGTATTCGCCACGGAAGTAAGCCTTTACTTCCTTACCAACGTTCTTATAGCGCTCGCCGATGAGTACATTGGTAGCAGCCTGTACGCCAACCATCTGAGAGATTGGAGTAACCAGTGGAGGATAACCCAGATCCTTACGAACAGCAGGAACTTCTGCCAAAACCTGATCCAACTTATCCAGTGCGTTTTGTGCCTTGAGCTGTGCAATCAGGTTGGAGAGCATACCGCCCGGAACCTGATAGGTCAAAGCGTCGGCATCGGTGGCCAGAACCTTTGGCTCCAACAGACCGTCAGCCAGATACTCGTCACGAATCGGCTTAAAGAAGTCGTTTACTTCCTTAATTACCTTAGTATCCACGTCTACTTCGTAGCCGAGCTGCTTCAATGCATAAACGAGAACCTCGGTAGCCGGCTGAGAAGTACCGCCGGACAGGCAGCAGGTAGCGGAGTCGATGACATCTGCGCCTGCTTCCACAGCCTTCAGATAAGTCATGTAAGCCAAGCCGGTGGTGCAGTGGGTGTGTACCACAACCGGAATCTTAACGGATTCCTTCAATGCCTTCACCAGGTCATAAGCCTCTTGTGGGCTCATAACACCTGCCATATCCTTTACGCAGATGGAGTCTACACCCATCTCTTCCATTTGATGAGCGGTTTTTGCGTAGTTCTCCAAAGTATGTACCGGGCTGGTGGTGTAAGACAAAGCACCGGAAGCGTGTGCGCCACGCTTCTTGGTTTCGTCTACGGCAACCTCGATATTCCGCAGGTCGTTCAACGCATCGAAGATACGAATGATGTCAATGCCGTTGCCAACGGAATATTGTACGAACTTGCGAACAACATCATCCGGATAGTGCTTGTAGCCCAACAGGTTTTGACCACGGAGCAGCATTTGGAGCTTGGTGTTTGGCATTGCCTTTTTGATCTTTCTCAGACGCTCCCATGGATCTTCGCTCAGGTAACGCAGACAGGAATCAAAGGTTGCGCCGCCCCAGCATTCTACGGAGTAGTAGCCTGCTTTATCCATGGTTTCCAGGATGGGCGCAAACTTCTCGAAAGGAAGTCTGGTCGCAATCAATGATTGGTTCGCATCACGAAGAACAGTTTCAGTGAAATTCACTTTTTTCATAATGGTAAGAACCTCCTAATGTGGAACTTTTCAAAAAAAAATAAAACCGGAAAACCGGAAAAAATTCACACAATTCTTTGAAAAGTTACGAAATTTTGACGAAGTCTTGAAAAAATTCAAATCTTGTTCACAAGTTATTCTACCACAAACAAAAAGAAATGAAAAGTGGTTTTCAAAAAAATCTCACAAAAATTTCCGGTAGCTTTTTCAACAGGAGAGATAAAATTACTAGTTTTTCTTTGGGATCTTACATAAAAAATAAAAAAATCACAAAAAACAGAATTTATTTACACAAATGTTCCCTAATATATATAGGAAAAGCCATATTTTATAAATGGAAAAAATCTGTAAAAAGGTATTGCATTTTAAAAAAAGATGTGTTATAATAATTCACGTTGCAAAGATATGCCGGTGTGATGGAATTGGCAGACGTGACAGACTCAAAATCTGTTGGGGCGACCCGTGCCGGTTCGAGTCCGGCCACCGGCACCAAATGGAGAGCAGTTTTCGAACTGCTCTTTTCTTTTTCTCAAACTGTCTGAAATGGCGTATTTTCGCCGTTTTCGGCAGTTTTTATTTTTGTTTGGAAAATGTTAGAGAAAGAAAAAATCAATCGGGTTGCACCCGAAAAAATAAAAAATAGCGGTTTAATGCGGTTTTTGGCTATCGTTTCCGGTTACCGGCACCATAACTGGACACCAGTTTTGATACAATGAGTATCGGAGCGGGTGTCCAGTTTCTTTTTGCAAAGCCCCTATTTGCAAGGGGTTTCCGATACCTTTTAACGATAAAAGGCTCTACGGTGGTTCTGAAATGGTCACGTACAGATGACTGAGGTCTGCTTTTCCAAATCAATGTCGCTCCACCGTAAACCGAGCGCTTCACTGCGGCGCGTACCGAAAAGCAAACCCAGCATGATGACCGGCTCGATAACTTCTCCGTGAATGACTTCCAACAGCTTGTTTGCCTGCTCTGCCGTATACGCCTGACCCTTGAAACAGTCCTGTTTCGCTCTTTATTTCGTGTTGAATGAGCATGTATATTTGTCGAATCGAAAGAAAATGCTTGAAAATCCGATGGAACATCGCTATAATGAAGATGAAAATATAAATCTGCATCAGGACAAACACGCTGATGCATGTGTAAGACAAGAGAGGTGACCTGATTGCAGAACACGAATCTGCTTACCATTCGCTCCGACCGGCAGGACATCGCGCTGGATATCCGCACGATTCTTTACATCAACATCAGTGAGAACATTGCGGAGATTCATACCTCCGGCGGGAAAATCTACAAGACACGCATGACTTTGGAAAAGCTGGAAAGCAAACTGGGGGACGGCTTTCTCAAGCCCCATCGCAGCAGGCTGGTGTCTGTGACGGCCATTCATAACATTACAGACAAGATCAACCTGAACAACGGCGAACAGATCAGCTATGTTGCCCGGAAGAAGAAGGAGTTGATTGCCGAACTGAACGAAAAGCGGGTGCGGCTG
The DNA here is from genome assembly GCA_934476545.1 of uncultured Eubacteriales bacterium. Classification (GTDB taxonomy): domain Bacteria; phylum Bacillota; class Clostridia; order Oscillospirales; family Acutalibacteraceae; genus UMGS1071. The sequence continues at coordinate 12,039 of CAKSOB010000031.1, forward strand.
ATTAACAACATTGACAGCGGAATGCAAACTGTGCCGGAGGATGATCTGCACCAGCTCTACCGCTGCTTTGACACGCTTCCCGTTGCGTTCACCGACATCGAAATGGTGCTGGACGAGGGAAACCATGCGGTGGACTGGATTTTCCGGTATGCGAATCCGGAGCTGGCACGGCTGGAAAAGACGCCGCTGAACGAGCTGATTGGCCGCTCGTTCAAGAGCGTGTTCCCCAACATGGACAGCAAGTGGCTGAAAAACTACGAACGCGCTGCACTCTACGGTGAAACACTCGAAATGATCGCCCACAGCCCGGAGATCGACACTTATTTGAAAATTATCTGCTTTCCGACCCAGCCCGGGCATTGCGGCTGCCTGCTGTTCGACATTGCAGAGATAAAATTTGCGGAGGACAGCGGCGATGCGAACAACGCCAAGCTGCGGTATTTTGCCAAAATGCTGGAACAACTTGTCTGATTGCTGCATTTGCAGCCGGAAATAGATTTCAAGGAGGAAAAATATGAGAAAACACAAATCGGCATGGGGCACAAAGGTTCTTGCTCTCTTTTTGAGTTTGGCTATGTGCCTGAGTATGCTGCCGACGATGGCGCTTGTTCCGATGACAGCGTTTGCAGAAGAAGCGCCATCGTTTGGTGGTGGGACAGGTACACAGGAAGACCCGTGGCTAATTACTTCGAAAGAGGATTTGATTGCTTTGGCAGTGTTTCTAAACTCTGGCAAAGCAGAAACATTTGATACTGAGGCCACAGGTATTGGAAACTGCTATGGCTATTACTTCAAGCAAACTGCTGATATTGACCTGACAGATGTATCGTGGGAACCGATTGGTTATTCTGGGGGTTACTATTTTGCTGGAAACTATGATGGCGACGGACATAGCATTAAAAATGCAATCTCCACTGGAAAGGTAGACCCAGATGGTTTCGCTACGGCTGGCATTTTCGGGTAGGTCGCTTTCGGTTCAGTCGAAAATCTTCATGTGAAAAACGCAAACTTTGTGGCAACCGGTCAAAATAATTACAGTTATGTGGGCGGTATTGCGGGTGTGTGTTATGGTTCATCCATCATAAACTGCTCGGTGGTGAATTCTTCTCTGGAGAGCAAGCGCAACAACAATAATAACTGCGCGGGAAGTATTGTTGGTTACTCAACCGGCGGTACATTTGAAAAGTGCGCTGCCGAAAATAACCAAGTTAAAACTATGGCTTATGGTGGTGGTTTTGTTGGTGAAGTAGATGATGACTATGGAGTAGGTACGTCTACATTCACAAACTGCTATACTGCAAACTGCTCTGTAAACTCTAAAACCGATGATGTTCAGGGAGTGAGTTTGGTAGGTGGTTTCGCTGGTGAGATGACGGCTTCCACGTTAACTGTTAAAAATTGCTATGTATATCAGGCAACGCTTTCTACAGAGGGAACCGCTGTTCCCACAATCAAGGCCACCGGCGTTTTTGCAGGTCACCTGTGGGGCGGCAGTAGTATCGATAATATAAACTGTTTCTTTGGGGCTTGTGGAACAACCGAAAATGTTGGTACGGCCAGTGAAAAGACAGAAGAAGAATTTAGAAACGACACGGTGGCAAACTTGCTGGGTGAAGCATTTGCGCAGGTTGGCGACTATCCGAAAATCAATGGTCCTGCCGACTATAGTAGCGTAGATGCGGCCATTGCCAAGGCAAATGCTCTGATCAAAGATAATTACAAAGATTTTTCTTCCGTGGAGACTGCAATCAATTCGGTGGTTCAGGGGAAGACACTGGCAGAGCAGGCAGAGGTGGATGCAATGGCAAAGGCTATTGAAGATGCCATTGCTGCCCTGCAATACAAGGATGCCGATTACACAAATGTTGACGCAGCGATTGCCAAAGCAAACGCTCTGAACAAGGACGAGTACAAGGACTTCTCCGGTGTGGAAGCTGCTATCGCCGCCGTAGTCCGGGATAAGAACATTACCGAGCAGGCGGAAGTAGACGCCATGGCGCAGGCTATCAACAATGCCATTGCTGCCCTGCAATACAAGGATGCTGACTACACAAAGGTTGACGTAGCCATTACCTTTAACACCAACGGTGGCAGTCCGGTGCAAACCCAGCATGTGACAAGCGGCAGCAAGCTGAGCAGCCTGCCAACCACCACCAAAGAGAGCTACACCTTTGCCGGCTGGTACACCGACGAAGCCCTCACCCAGCCATTTAGCGCAGACACAGCCATTACCAAGAACACCGTGCTGTACGCCAAGTGGACAGAGAACGCCGACCCGAACCCGGACGACGGCATAACCGTAGGGCAAGTAACCGGACTGAAAGCCATCAAGAAAACCACCACCACCCTGAAGTTGACCTTCAACAAGGTGGAGGGTGCCTCCGGCTATGAAATCTACGATGCCGAAACCAACGAGCTGTTGACCACCTGCACCACCCAAAAGGGCAAAGCCAAACTGGTAAAGACCATTACCGGCTTAAATGCCGGCGAAGTACGCAAGTACAAGGTGCGTGCATATGTTATCGTCAACGGCGAGAAGCACTACGGCGCATTCTCTAAGGTATACACCAAAGCCACCGCAGAGCGAACACCTGTCCTGCTGGCAACCGTTACAAAGACCACCGGCACCTCTGTAAAGCTCCGGTGGACTCCTGTGGACGGCGCAGCCAAGTACCAAGTATACGGCGCAGTTTGCTCCGAAACACCGGTTCGCCTCAAGACTGTTTCCGGTGAAACCACCGATTGGACAAGCAAGAGCCTGAAAAGGGCAACCAGCTACAAATATTATGTAGTCGCCTTGGACGAAGCAGGAAAGAAGATCGCAACTTCTCCGATTATCCATGTTGTCACCAACGGCAGCAAGTACGGCAACCCGGAGCAGTTGACCCTTACAAGTGATGCGGCCATCACCATGACAAAGGGCGGAAAAGTCGCCAATGTTTTGACCGAGCTGACCGCATCTCCTGCAGAGAAAGAACCGTTGACGCACATTGCTGCATTGCGTTACCGCAGCGATGACAAAACCGTTGCCAAGGTAGACAAAGACGGCGTAATTACCGCTGTGAACAAGGGTACCTGTACCGTTTATGTGATTGCACAGAACGGCTTGTATCAAGCAGTAACCGTAACCGTAGAATAATCTTTTGATTCTTTGCGCTTA
>CAKSOB010000032.1 GCA_934476545.1 uncultured Eubacteriales bacterium
TACATGGGAATGGACATTGGAAAGGAGGGGATTCATAATGGATCAAAAGAAAGGTCAAACCAACGAAGATCGTTATAATTTCGATTATTTTGATAAAATGAATCAAAAAGAAGCGCAAAAGCGAGAAACAAAGCAAGCGCCGTCTGCCGGGCGGAAGGAACCCCAGAAACAGCAGAGGAAAGCAGCAAAGCAGAAGGAGAACCGGCAGCCCAAACAAGCAAAGCAGCACCCCCAACCTACGGAAGGGAAGCAGCTTCCGGCAAAGGCAGCACGGCCCCCACAGAAGCAACAACCCCAAACGAAGCAGCCGAAGCCGCAGCCAAAACCGGCACCCAAGGGCGATCCGCTGCCGAAAAAGCCGAAGAAATATCTCAGCGCGGAGGAACGAAAGCGTGTGGTAAAACGCCGCAAGCTGTTGGCAGCCATGGGCGGTGTCTTTTTAGCGCTGATTGTGGTGATGATTCTGTGCCTTACCGTCTTTTTCCGCATTGATACCATTGAGGTGACTGGCGCTTCTCGCTACTCCTCTTCTCAGATTATCGAAGCCAGTGAGATTCATAAGGGGAAAAACCTGTTTACTTTAAACACCGGAAATGCCGGTCGTCAGGTGCTGAAAGCATTGCCATATGTAAACACCATCTCTGTTACCCGTCATCTGCCGGGCAAAATCGTGCTGGAAGTCACCGATATTACCGTGGTGGGCGCTGTGAAAACCGGAGACGGCTATGTGATTATCGGCACCAACGGCAAGATGTTGGAGCGTGTGGATAAATTGCCGGAGAACTGCCCGGTGCTAAAGGGCGCAACGCTGACCAAGACGGAGCTCGGAGAAACCATTGAGTACGGCAGTGAGCAGCAAAAAGAAGCGCTGGATGCTTTTTCCAAGGCATTGCAGGACGGAGAGATCGACAAGATTACCGCCATTGATATTTCCGATTTGTTCAATGTAAAGGCAACTTACGATAATCGGATTCAACTGGAGTTTGGTTCTCCAAGTGATATGGAATTGAAGTTCCGCTTTGCAAAGACCATCTTGGATTCCGAGAAAATCAGCGATACCCAAAAGGGTACTCTGGATCTCTCTTTGGTGCCGGATAAAAACCGCGCGTACTTCGACCCGGATTACACCGTGGCTTCTTCCGATGACAGTAAGGATGATAGCAAGGATGACAGCAAGAAGAACGATTCCTCCGACAGCAGCTCGGACGATACGTCTTCCGATGATTCCTCTGATGATACCGCTTCGAATACTTCCGACAACAGCGACAGCGATGATGACAGCAGCAACGACAACGGTATTCCGGATGATTACGAAAAGGATTCCGACGGCTTCTATTACGGAGAGGGCGGCTACTACGACGAGGAAGGCAACTTCTACGAATATTAAGGTGTCCTTGTTTGAAGCATCTTTCTGGAAAAAAATTGGGATAAAGGTAACAAAATTGAAGTAAAGATTACAGATTTCATAATTCCTATAAAATTCATGAAATGTTTCTTGAAATTCCGCCAAAAAAGTGGTAAATTAAAAGTGGTTAATTTTAAAATTGTGCGTGAAGCGTATAAATTAGGGAATTAGGAAGTAGGAGGAGTTATATAATGGCATTTGAATTAGATAATCAACTGGATGATGTTGTAGAAATAAAAGTAATCGGTATTGGTGGCGGCGGCGGAAACGCAGTAGATCGCATGATTGCAGCCGGTGTAAAGGGCGTAGAGTTTATCGCTGTAAACACCGACCGTCAGGCTTTGCTGCGCTCCAAGGCGATGCAAAAGGTACAAATCGGCGAAAAAGTAACCCAGTGTAAGGGTGCAGGCGCAAAGCCGGAAGTAGGCGAAAAGGCTGCGCAGGAAAGTCGTGAGCAAATTGCCGAGATTATCCGTGGCGCAGACATGGTGTTCATCACCGCAGGCATGGGCGGCGGTACCGGTACCGGTGCAGCTCCGATCATCGCAGAGGTTGCTCGTGATATGGGTATCCTTACCGTTGGCGTGGTAACAAAGCCATTCGCATTTGAGGGCAAGCGCAGAATGCAGCAGGCAGAAGCCGGTATCGCAGCACTGCGTCAGCACGTAGACAGCTTGGTTGTAATTCCAAACGAGCGTCTGCACTTGGCAACCGACGAGAAGGTAACTCTGGTGAACGCTTTCACCATCGCCGACGACGTACTCCGTCAGGGCGTACAGAGTATTTCCGACCTGATCAAGCTGCCGGGTATTGTTAACCTGGACTTCGCAGATATTACTTCTGTCATGAAGGACGCAGGTTACGCACACATGGGTGTTGGTCGTGCCAGTGGCAAGGACAAGGCAGCTCAGGCAGCACAGATGGCAATTTCCAGCCCGCTGCTGGAAACTTCCGTCAGCGGCGCAAAGGGTGTTATCATCAACATCACTTCTTCTCCGGACATTGGTTTGGACGAGGTAACCATTGCGTCCGAGATGATCTCCAACATGGTAGATCCGGAGGCAAACATCATTTGGGGTACTGCGTTCGACGAAACCATGGAGGACGAGATGAGCGTTACCGTTATCGCAACCGGTTCCGACGAAGCAATGGAGCCACAGCCTTCCGCACCGGCAGCAGCTGCTCCGGCAGAGGAAGCAAAGCCTCGTAAGATGGTACAAAATCCGGGTGCAGGGATTGCTTATCAGCCACAGCGTTCTGCTGCAAAGCCTGCAACTCCATCCGATGATGACGATACCTATACCGACATCATGTCTATTTTTAATAAGAGATAACCTCCGGCCGGTCTTAGGACCGGCTTTTTTGTTGCCAAACACACGGGGCTGTGGATGAGAAATTCCTAGAGGAATGTGGCAAATTATACGAAGATATGGGATGCGCCTTTTACAAATCAGACAGGAAGTAGAAAAAAGTTTCTAAAAATAAGAAAAAATAAAGAATCCGAAAAAAACCGTAAAAATACGCTTGGAAAATGAAAAGTTATCTGTTAAAATAGATTTGTATCTGTGAAATATAAAACAAAATGAACTTGTACTTCACAGACAAAAATGGTTTTCTGAACCTGCGGCGTAAGAGCGGGATTTTCGCAGCGGGGTGAAAAATAAAGAAGAAAGTTAAGGGAGATCATTATGGATGTATTTTCTTTCATCACGTTATTTGGCGGACTCGCCTTCTTCCTCTATGGTATGAACGTGATGTCCTCCGGCTTGGAACGATTGGCCGGTAGTAATCTGGAGCGATACTTGCGAAAGATTACGAAGAACCGCTTTGCCGGTTTGGCGTTGGGTGCCGGTGTAACCGCTGTCATTCAATCCTCCTCGGCGGTTACCGTTATGCTGGTAGGTTTGGTAAACTCCGGCATCATGCAGCTGTCCCAAGCCATTGGTGTCATCATGGGTTCCAACGTGGGTACTACCGTTACGTCGTGGATTCTCAGTTTGACCGGCTTAGAGGGCGATAACTTCATCATCCGATTGTTAAAACCGGAGATCTTTTCACTGATCTTTGCTGTGTTCGGTGCCATTCTGCTGATGATGCCCAATAAGGGCAAGCGACGGGACATCGGCGGTATTCTGCTGGGCTTTGCCGTTTTGATGTACGGCATGAAGATGATGAGCGGTGCCGTAAGTCCGCTCACCGAATCTTCGGCATTTGTGAACATCTTGACCTTGTTCAACAACCCGTTCTTCGGCGTATTGGCAGGTATTGTGTTTACCGCCATCATTCAAAGCTCCTCTGCTTCTGTTGGTGTACTGCAAGCCCTTTCCACCACCGGCAGCATGACCTTTGGCATGGCGATTCCGATTATCTTGGGACAAAATATCGGTACTTGCGTTACCGCACTGCTTTCCTGTATCGGTACCGGAAAGAATGCAAAAAAAGTTGCCGTAGTGCATTTGTCCTTTAATATCATCGGTACGATCTTGTTCTTAGGTGTGTTCTACATCATCAATGCCATCTTCCCGTTCCCGTTCATGGGTTCCGCTGTGAACGGCGCAGGCATTGCGATTGTGCATACCATTTTCAACCTGGCTACCACCATCGTTCTGTTCCCGTTTGCAAAGCTGTTGGAAAAACTGGCAGACTTTATCATCCGTGGCTCCGACAAAAAGGAAGTACAGCCCTCCGATATTATCGTTGTGGATGATCGTATCCTGGCTGTTCCTGCATTCGCAGTTACAGAGTGTGCAACTCAGATAGACCAAATGGCAAAGCTGGCAGACGAAACCATCACCATGTCTTTGGGGCTGCTGAAGGAATATAACGAAGAAACCGGAAAGACGGTGTTCGATAATGAAGAACGCTTGGATCAGTATGAGGATGCCCTCGGTACGGCGCTGGTAAAGATTGCCGGTAAAGAGCTGACCAAGAGTGACAGTCATCAGGTATCGGTCATGCTGCATACCATCGGTGATTTGGAGCGTTTGGGTGACCACGCACTGAATCTGAAGGATGTGGCAGAGGAGATTTACGAGAAGAAAATCGTATTCTCCGACAATGCAAAGCAAGAGTTGGATGTGGTAATTTCCGCAGTGGAAAATATCCTCGCTATTACCATGGATGCCTTCCGCAATCGCAACACAGAGGCGGCTATCAAAGTAGAGCCACTGGAGCAGGTAATTGACGAGCTGGTGCATACCATTAAGCACCACCACATTGAACGTCTGACCAACGGCGAATGCACCATTGAGTTGGGCTTTGTGCTGACAGACCTGCTCTCCAACTTGGAGCGTGTTTCCGACCATTGCTCTAACATTGCCGCAGCTATGTTAGAGATTGAGCGGGATAGCTTTGAAACCCACCAATACCTCAATGAAGTAAAGTACGGCGGCGAGAAAGATTTTGTCCAGTACTACAACCAATTCCTCGACCAGTATCGTCTGGAATCTATGGAAGCAAAGCATCATTGATGATAACATGATAAAACTGCCCTGACCGTTTGGTCGGGGCAGTTTTTTGTCTTGATAAAATTTCGTCAATAAAACATTGACGGAAAAAAGAGTTATATGCTATAAAGAAAGCGCCACAGAAAAAGGAGGTGTTTTCATTATGAAATCCGGAAAGGGAAAAGAACTTTTTGTGATATTTCTCGTATTGTTGGGGATTTTAATGATGGGTTTGTTGTTTCAGGGAATTTTTCTCACAACTATGAGCAATACTGTGCAACAAGCCCAAGCAGAAGGTGTGGATACCATGCTTGCTCGACAAGGGTGGTTCCAGGCAGCAGGTTGGATTACTTGGAGCTGTACCACAATGTTTTTTGTAGGCAGTGTAATTTTGCTTTGTATTTTTGCAGTTAAAGGGCAGGCTATTTCCTCAAAATGGACAGCATTTCTCTGCGCTTTGGCAAATGGATTGGTTCTGCTCTGCATAATTCCCTTTTTCTTTCTTGATTCCGGATACTGGACAGAACATTTGCGGATGTTGGGAAGTATCTTGGGCGGAACGGTAATCCTTTCTGTGGTTTTGTTGAGAATGAACTCGTCTAAACACAAAATGAAGTTGTAAGATGAAAGGATAGATAAAATTTAGAGTGGAATGCTACTCTAAATAGAATAGATTATAAAACAAAAACCGACCGGCTTTTCCAACAAGGGGAGAAGTCGGTCGGTTTCTCAGTTATTTATTGGGAATTAGCACTCGCTGCAGCCACAACCGTGGTCGTGGTCACATTCTTCAATCTTGCCAACAAATGGTGTTGGGTCAATGCCCTGACGGGTATAGTAGTCTGCAACGGCTGCCTTGATTGCCTGCTCAGCCAGAACGGAGCAGTGTACCTTTACCGGCGGCAAACCGTCCAGAGCCTCCATAACGGCACGGTTGGTCAGCTTCAACGCCTCGTCAATGGTCTTGCCCTTAATCAGCTCGGTTGCCATGGAACTGGTTGCGATAGCTGCGCCGCAGCCAAAGGTCTTAAAGGAAACGTCCTCAATCACGTTGTCCTTTACTTTAATATACATCCGCATGATGTCGCCGCACTTAGAGTTGCCAACTTCACCCACGCCGTTTGCATCTGCCAGTTCACCTACGTTTCTTGGGTTAGCAAAATGATCCATTACTTTTTCACTATATGCCATGGTTCGATTCCTCCTGTATTTTACTGCTTATTTCTTGCCGTTGATGATTTCATCCCAGAGCGGAGACATATTCCGCAGATAGGTAACGATTTCCGGCAGAACTTCTAAGATATAATCCACGTCCTCTTCGGTGTTTTGGTCACTGAAGGAGATACGCAGAGAGCCGTGTGCGATTTCGTGAGGCAGACCGATTGCCAGCAGAACGTGGCTTGGGTCCAGAGAACCGGAGGTGCAAGCAGAACCGGAAGAACCGCAAATGCCTGCAAAGTCCAGCTTCAGCAGGAGGGATTCGCCCTCGATGCCCTCGAAGCACATATTAAAGTTACCCGGTAACCGCTTGTCCCGGTCACCGTTCAGGTGGCTGCGCTCAATTTTAGATGCGCCGTCAATTAGGCGGTTGCGCATCTTGGTCAGGCGTTCCCGACGCTCCTCGATGGTGTCGCAAGCATCCTTTAAAGCAACGCTCAAGCCAACAATACCGGGAACGTTCTCGGTGCCGGCACGCTTGCCACGCTCCTGTGCGCCGCCGTCGATCAGGTTTGGCAGACGAATGCCCTTTCTGCAGTACAGTGCGCCGGTACCCTTTGGCCCGTGGAACTTGTGTCCGGACAGGGACAGCAGGTCAATGTTTTGTGCTTTTACGTCGATTTCCACGTTGCCCACTGCCTGAACAGCGTCGGTGTGGAAGAGAACGCCGTGCGCCTTACAAACCGCACCGATTTCTGCGATTGGCTGAATGGTGCCGATTTCGTTGTTGGCGTACATGATGGTGACCAGAGCAGTGTCCGGACGGATTGCCTTTTCCACATCCTCTACACGCACCAGACCATCGTGGTAAACGTCCAACAGGGTGATTTCAAAGCCTTCCTTCTTCAAAGCATCTAAGCTGTGGAGAACAGCGTGATGCTCAAACTTGGAGGAAATAATGTGCTTCTTTCCTTTTTTTGCCATTTCATGGGCAATACCTTTGATTGCCCAGTTGTCGGCTTCACTGCCGCCGGAGGTAAAGAAAATCTCCTGTGGCAAAGCACCGAGGCATTCTGCAACGGTGGCACGGGCTTCTTCCAGTGGCTTCTTTGCCTGACGACCAAGGGAGTACAGACTGGATGGGTTGCCGTAACATTCGTTAAAATAAGGTAGCATTGCGTCTACAACGTGCTGAGAAACAGGAGTTGTAGCGGCGTTATCTGCATATACAAAACGTTTCATGGGTTTGTCACTTCCTAAACTGTAATTGTTTTTGCGTAGCAGCGATAAAATCACTAGCTAATATTTTGATTACAAGTTATAATATACACCGATTTAGTATACTTTGCAAGGGGCAAACGCATATTTTCCAAAAAAAATTCAAAAAATCAACTTTTCTGAAAAAATTCGGAGAGAGTCGGCAGGAAGAACTATTGATATTGCTCGGCAGCCGCTACCGCCAACCGGTCGCAGCGTTCATTCTCCGGATGTCCGGCGTGACCCTTTACCCAAATCAGTTCTGCGTCGTGGCGCTGTAACTCGTTTAGCAGGGTGTCCCATAGGTCGGGGTTCAGGGCAGGGGATTTGTCGCTTTTTTTCCAACCACGTTTTTTCCAGCCTTCTGCCCAACCTTTGTTGATGCCGTTGCAAACATACTGGGAATCGCTGTAAATTTTAATGCGGCAAGGCTCTTTTAGGGCTTGCAGCGCAGAGATAACCGCCGTCAACTCCATGCGGTTATTGGTGGTGTCTGCCTCGCCGCCGCTCAACTCCTTTTCGTTGCCTTTGTAGCGGAGAATCGCCCCCCAGCCGCCGGGTCCCGGGTTGCCTTGGCAAGCGCCGTCGGTGAAAATTTCAACTTCTTTCATAATAGCCTCCTTTTCAACGGATTTTTTGCTAACATATAGTATACCATAAATTTGATTTCAGTACAAAGCGAAAGCAAAAGACTACAAAGAAAATAGGAATTTCCCGAAAGGTCGCTGGGGAAGGCGGTAGTTTTTTATAAGAATTTGTCGGAAAAGCAGTTTGCACTTGACAACTCCATGGCAATGACGGTAAAATGGAGGAGATGTTTAGTGTTCGGAAAAAGACGGTATCTTGTTACCGTCGGGTTATTTTTTGGGAAACACGCTGCCCTTTGTACGGAAATCGAAGGGAAGCAATGTGTGCCCAAATCGGTTTTGATATTCTTAACGATTGATTCAAACAATATTACACGATAAAACAAAATACGGCGTAGCGACAGCTCCCAATACAAGGTTCCGAAAGGAATTTTGCCGGGGGTTTTCCGTTGCTGTGCTGCGCTTAAAACGGAGGTACTTTTGTGACTGAAAAACTGAATGATATGAACAAAAAAGAACAGGCAACGCAAGGCGAAGCTGCTCCTGCGGCGGCACCGGAGGCAGAGCGTTCCGAGCGCCCACAAAAGCGTTCTCGCCGCCCTTACGGACAGAGAGGTACAAAGGCCGCAGAGGGTGCGGAGAAAAAGGCGGAATCCGGCGAAAAGACCGGAGAAAAACAGCCGACTGCAGCCAATAAAAAGGCATCGAAAAAACCGGCGCAGCCAAAAGAAAAACGACTGAAAACGGCGCTGGAAGTCATCGAGATGTCCAAGCCGAAGAGCATTCGCAGAAAGCCTTCCAGCAAATCCACTCTGCAGCGGCAGAAGCCGGCACAAAACATCCTGGAAGATAAAGCGGCAATCCATAATATTAAGAACGGATTCGGTCGGTTTGGTAAGAGCGAGAAAGATAAGCCTTCCATTAAAGTATACTTTTTGGGTGGTTTGAACGAAATCGGTAAAAACTTCACCCTCTTTGAGTGTGAGGATGACATGATTATCGTGGACTGCGGTATGGCATTCCCGGACGGCGATATGCCCGGCGTAGACGTTGTGATTCCGGACTTTACTTTTGTAGAGCGGAATGCACAGAAGATTCGTGGCTTGGTGGTTACCCACGGTCACGAGGACCACATCGGCGCGGTTCCTTATTTATTGAAAAAGCTGAAGCTTCCCATTTACAGCACCTCGCTGACATTGGGTCTGATTGACGGCAAGCTGAAGGAACACGGCTTGCAGGGGAAGGTACACCTGAACGTGGTGAACCCGGGACAAACCGTAAAGCTGGGCTGCATGGGCGTAGAGCTGATTCATGTAAACCACTCCATCTCTGATGCGGTTGCTGTGGCAATTCACTCTCCGGCAGGTACCGTGGTGCATACCGGTGACTTTAAGATTGACTGCACTCCCTTGAAGGAAGAAGTCATCGACTTGGGTCGTTTTGCAGAGTTGGGTCAGGAGGGTGTGTTGGCGCTGCTGGCAGATTCCACCAATGCAGATCGTCCGGGGTATACTCCAACCGAGCGAAAAATCAGCGGTTCCTTTGAACAAATTTTTGCAGAAAATGCAGACAAGCGACTGATTATTGCAACCTTTGCATCCAACATCAGCCGTGTACAGCAAATCATTGACTGCGCCGTAAAGCACGACCGAAAGGTAGCGCTGTCCGGCAGAAGTATGCTGAACGTGATGGGCATTGCCTCCGAGTTGGGCTATTTGAATGTGCCGGACGGTGTGCTGATTGACATTGATTTGCTCAATAAATATCCAAAAGAAAAAGTGGCTTTGATTACCACCGGCAGCCAGGGCGAGCCCATGTCGGCTCTGTCCAGAATGGCATTTGCCGACCACCGAAAGGTAGAAGTAGGACCGGGGGACTGCATCGTGATTTCTGCCCGTCCGATTCCGGGCAACGAAAAGACCGTCGGCACCGTCATCAATGAGCTGTTGAAGCGTGGCTGCACCGTTGTCAATGACTCCGACCGTCAGATTCACGTTTCCGGTCACGCAAGCCAAGAAGAATTGAAAATCATGCAGTCCATCGTTCGTCCGAAGTATTTCATTCCGGTACACGGTGAGCAGCTTCACCTGCGCAAGCACGCAGAGCTGGCAACCAGCATGGGCATGGACAGATCCCGCATCTTCATCGGCAACAACGGTGACTGCGTTGAGTTGAACGAGCGCTATATGCGCCAGCAGCCGTCTGTACCGGCAGGACGTATCCTGGTGGACGGTCTTGGTGTTGGCGACGTGGGCAGCATTGTTCTGCGGGACAGAAAGCACCTGTCCGAGGACGGCTTGATCGTTGTGGTCTGCACCCTGAGCCAAGGGGACGGCGCAGTGGTTGCCGGTCCGGATATTGTTTCCCGTGGCTTTGTGTATGTGCGGGAATCCGAATCCCTTATGGTGGATGCACGCCGTTTGGTAACACGCATTCTGGAGGGCTTTGCCGAGAATAATATCCATGACTGGGGTACCATGAAAACAAAGATCAAGGACGATTTGTCCAAGCTGATGTATGAGCGTACCAGAAGAAGCCCTATGATTCTGCCAATTCTCATGGAGGTTTAAGGAAACCTGTGTCTATCTCATTTTGAGAGATTGCCGGACAGGTAATTTCTCACCGGAACCGACGGAATACGGCGTTGCTCCGTCGAATCCTTGAAGGGGTTATCATTATGAAAAGAAGTGTATGGACCGTTACACCGTTTTTATATGTGATTACCGGTGTAGTGGCGTTGATGGCGGCTGCCAGTTGGTTCTGGGACCCGATCATCTTTGCGGTGGAGGGCTCTGTGGCGTTGCTGATGATTGCCGCCACGGTGATTTCTACCATTTGGTTTCATTCCCATGTGCGGTCTGCCGTTGTGGGCGTAAAGCGACTGTTGGACGGTGAAACCATGCAAACCATGGGGCGGCTGGCGATTCCGGTTGTGGTGACCGGCGATCAGGAGGACATTGTTTGGATGAACGATGCCTTCCAAGAGATTGCCGGAGAAACCCAGTATTTGGGGCGCAGCATTACCTCGGTGTTGGGGGAGGCTTCTTTAGAGAAGGCCTTGAGCGGCACCGTGGAGATTACCATGGGAGAGCGGTTGTTTTGCGTCAGCGGATGCAACACCACCAGCGGCGTGATGCTGTATTTCATTGAAAATACGGAATATCGTGCCTTGCAAAAAGAATTTGAAAACGCCCGTCCCGTTGTTTGTTGGGTTGCCTTCGATAACAAAGAAGAGCTGTCCCGTGACACAAACGGCGGCGAGGATACCCGAATCTTGGGGCAGGTAGAATCCACCCTCAACGATTGGGCATACAGCATGGGCGGTATTTATAAGAAAATCAGCGGCGGTACCCGCTATCTGATTTTGATTGATGAACAGCATTTGGAAAAGGAAAAGGAAAAGCAGTTCCCGATTCTCGATAAAATCCGTCAGGTGAAAACCTCCGGAAACCGCAGCGCAACGCTCTCTATGGGCATTGGACGCAGTGCGGAGAATTTTGCCGAGGGCGAAAAGTGGGCAAGACAGTCCTTGGAAATGGCGTTGGGACGTGGTGGCGACCAAGTTGCCATCAAGCAGGAAAGCGACAGCTACGAGTTCTACGGCGGCTTGTCCAAGGGCATGGAAAAGCGGGATAAGTCCAGAACGAGAGTTATTGCCGCAGCTATCTCCGACCAAATGAAGGACAGCGACATTGTGTTGGTGATGGGACACCGGTACTCCGACTTGGACTCCGTAGGGTCCTCCGTGGGTATGTGGAGCGCCGCCCGCCGTGGCATGAACAAGCCTGCCTATGTGGTGGTGGATAAGAGCCAAAGCTTGGCGCACTCCCTGATTGAAACAGTGGAGAACAACATCGGCGAGGGTGACCGTCCTGTCTTTATCACACCGGAGCAGGCGTTGGAAATCATGACGCCACGCTCCCTGTTGATTATCACCGACACCCACTCCGAGGACTATGTGGAGAGCCAAAAGGTGTTGGAGAAGGCTGCCCGTGTCATCGTAGTAGACCACCACAGACTGGTGGTGCGCCACATCAAGAATGCAGTTATCTTCTTCCATGAACCGTACGCCAGTTCCGCTTCGGAAATGGTGGCGGAGTTGGTGCAGTTTATCGGCAAAAACTTCCTCTCTCAAGTGGAGGCGGAAGCCCTCTTGGCAGGCATTATGTTGGATACCAAAGGCTTTGTCATTCGCTGCGGCGTGCGTACCTTTGAAGCGGCTGCCTATCTGCGCCGCAGAGGTGCCGACACCGTGGATGCCAAGCGGCTGTTCTCCGGCAGCATTGAAAACTACAAGGCGAAATTCCAGTTGGTTTCCAATGCGGAAGTTTACGGTAACTGCGCCATTGCCTGCACCGATAATTCCAATATTCCGAATCTGCGCATCGTGGCATCCCAAGCGGCGGATGAGCTGTTGTCTATCCAAAGCGTTACGGCATCCTTTGTGCTGTATCCGTCTAACGGAGAGGTTTCCGTTTCCGCTCGCTCTTTGGGGGATGTAAACGTGCAGATTCTCATGGAAGCCTTGGGCGGCGGCGGCCACCTGACCATGTCCGGCGCACAAATTCCAGGCGTTACCATGGAGGAGGCAAAGGAACGGCTGCTGAAGGTGCTGGAAACCACGCTGCCGAAGGCAACCAAGTTTCAAAGTTGATTTTTGCAGGTAGGCGGAAAAACACTTGCACACCTACCGATAATTTGTTACAATACAAACTAGATACCTATGATTTTATGAGGAGGGGTTTTCATGAAGGTTATTTTGTTGGCTGACGTAAAAGGCAGCGGTAAAAAAGGCGAATTGGTAAATGTTTCCGACGGCTACGCACGGAACTTCCTGTTCCCAAAGCAGCTTGCCAAGGAAGCAAACGCACAGGCAATGAACGAGCTGAAAAATGCCGAGGCTGCCAAAGCGTTTAAGATTCAGACCGAAACAGAAGCTGCCAAAAAGGCGGCAGAGCGCCTGAAGGATCAGAGCGTACAAATCTATGCCAAGGCAGGCAAAGAGGGTCGTCTGTTCGGCTCTGTAACTGCCAAGGAAGTGGCAGAGGAGATTAAAAAGCAGTACAATGTGATTGTGGACAAGCGGAAGATCTCTCTGGATAGTGAGATCAAGCAGTTTGGTACCTTCCATTGTGAGGTGAAGCTGTACACCGGCGTTTCCACCAAAATGAAGGTGGTTGTATCCGAGCAGCAATAACCATTGCGAAACCTGACGGCACCGCTGTCAGGTTTTTTCCATACCGTTGCAAAAGACAGAAAGAAGGAGTGCTATGGACAATCAAACCAACCGTGCCGGCTTGGAATTATCCGGCATGATGCCCTTTTCGCCGGAGGCAGAGCAGTCGGTATTGGGCGCTGTTTTGTTGGATTCCTCCTGCATGGACAGGGTAGCGGAGATTTTGCCCAGACCGGAATATTTCCATCAGATGAACAACGCCCTGATTTATCGGGTGATGATGGAATTGTTTACAGAGGGCAAGCCGGTGGATTTTGTTGTCGTTCTGGAAAAGCTAAAGGAAAGCGGACAATTTGACGAAGCCACCGGCAAAACCTATCTGATGCAGTTGGCACAGTTGGTGCCTTCTATCTCCAATGTGGAAACCTACGCCAAAATCGTTCGGGATAAGTATGACATTCGCTCCCTGATGATTGCTGCCAGAGAAATTTTGGACGAAGCCGGTGATGGCTCGGTGGATGCGGCGCTGCTGTTGGACTCCGCAGAGCAGAAAATTTTCGACATTCGCCGTGGCAAAAATATGCAGGGTTTGCAGCACGTTCATGAGTTGGTGGTGGAAAACATCGACCGACTGGACTTGCTCAACTCCGGCGATGAATCGCTGAAGGCAATTCCCACGGGCATTAAGCTGTTAGACCAGTGCATCACCGGATTGAACCGCTCCGACTTGATTTTGTTGGCGGCTCGTCCCGGTATGGGTAAAACCAGTTTCGCTCTGAACATTATGCGCAACGTGGCGGTACAGTCGAAAAAACGTGTGGCGTTCTTCTCTTTGGAAATGAGTAAGGAGCAGCTTTGCAGCCGTTTGCTTTCCACAGAAGGCATGATTTCCGGCACCAAGCTGCGTACCGGAAAGCTGGATGACAACGAGTGGGTGCGGCTGATTGAAGCCGGTGACGTACTCTCCAAAACAGAGATGTACTTTGACGACAACCCGAACATTACAGTTCCGGAAATGAAAGCCAAGCTGCGGCGACTGGGTCATGTGGACTTGGTTATCATCGACTACTTGCAGTTGATGAACGGCACCACCAAATCCGACAACCGTGTGCAGGTGATCTCGGAAATTACCCGAAACCTGAAAATCATGGCAAAGGAATTGAACGTGCCGGTGATTACTTTGTCACAGCTTTCCCGTGCCACGGAAAAGCGGGGCAACGACCAACGACGCCCCATGCTTTCCGACCTGCGTGATTCCGGTTCCATTGAGCAGGATGCGGATATTGTACTGTTCCTGTATCGTGAGGACTATTAC